>CAKUUG010000009.1 GCA_934692665.1 uncultured Candidatus Melainabacteria bacterium
AGAGTAAAAATCGTTTGATATAAGATATTGTGTGCTTTTTTAAATTTCATCACATTTTCATCAGGCTTTGAATGAATTGCAACAGGAATAATGACTGCTGTGATTATTCCAATTACGGTTAAAGTTATCATAACTTCAGCCAATGTAAAAGCTTTTTCGAGTTTGGATTTCATCTTTTTTGTTCTCTTTTAGACTACATACATTGTCTGGATTATTGCTTAAAATCAATTTGTGGTCAATAAGGTTACAAAAATTTATAGTTTAGGAAGAAAAATCTTCTCAAAAAGACGTGAATTAAAAATGTCACAAAATGTTCTAGCGGAAAAACTCGGTATTTCAAGAGAACATTTAGCAAAAATAGAAACAGCCAAAAGAACCGTTAGTCTGGATTTGTTGATTGATATAGCCGAAAAATTAAATACGAAAGTAAAAGACTTGATTGATTTTTGAATTTGTTCAAACAGAAAAACTGTGATAATATCAAAATATGAGTATATTAAAAATTATTGAATACGGAAATCCTATTTTAAGACAACCGACAAAAGAAGTTGCAAAGATTTCAAAAAAAATTAAAACACTGATTACAGATATGCTAGACACTATGTACCATGCAAACGGCGTTGGTTTGGCAGCTCCGCAAGTCGGAGAAAATTTAAGGATATTTGTTGTCGATGTATCAGATCCCGAAGGTCCTATTAATCCGATTGTTTTCGTAAACCCAAAAATAATAAAAAAAGAAGGTGCGATAAATAGCTATGAAGGATGTTTGAGTTTTCCAAAGGCATACACACACGTAAGAAGATACAAAAACATTCTAATAAAAGCATTAGACATCAATAATAGACCCTTTGTAAAAGAAGCAAAAGATGGAACGCTTCTTGCACGTTGCATTCAGCATGAATTTGACCATTTGGATGGAAAATTGTTTATTGACCATTGCAGAAACAGGTTTGAAGCAAATGAAGTACTTAAAAAACACAATCTTCCACCTATCGAAGACGACAGGCTGATTAATGAAGATTTTCTTGAAAAAGAAATAGTTGAATACGAAAAAAATCATCCTGAAGAATTAGAAAAACAAAGAAAAGAATCTGAGGAAGCAAACAAAAATGACAAACAAAATTAAAGTTGTTTTTCTGGCAACACCTGATATTGCGATAAAATCATTTGATTTTTTTGTAAAATCAAATGATTATGAGCTTCTCTCACTCGTTAGCCAACCACCAAAAGGACTGACAAGAGGCAAAACAAAGATTCATAATATTGTAAAATTAGCACAAGAAAACAATATAGAAGTATTTGAACCTGAAAAAATTTCAAAAGATAAAGAATTAATTAGCAAATTAAAATCGCTTGAAGCGGATTTTTTTGTGACATTTGCATTTGGACAAATTTTATCACAAGAAGTTATTGATATTCCAAAAATTGCAACAATAAATCTCCATGCAAGTTTGTTACCCAAATATAGAGGTGCAAATCCTATTGCACAGTCTATCATTGATGGCTGCAAATATACAGGTATCACAACAATGAAAACAGTTTTAGAGTTGGATGCGGGAGATATCTGCATGCAAGAAAAAATTGAAATTTCAGACGATATGAATGTAGTAGAACTGATGGAAAAAATCTCAGAAATCTCGCCGAATCTTTTGGATAAAACTTTAAAAGGACTGTACAACAACACTCTTACAACCACAAAACAAGATGAAAACGAAGCAACTTTTACAAAAAAACTAAAAAAAGAAGAAAAAATCATTGATTGGAATATGGATTATATTGCTCTACATAATAAAATCAGAGGAATGTATCAAATAAACACAAACCACACAACATTCAACAATAAAATTATTCAAATACTAAAAACCAAACCAATCAAATCAAATACAGGCACAAATGGTGAAATAACAGATATAAATAAAGACGGTATAACAGTACAGTGCACAAACGGTGCAATACTTGTGCAATTTGTAAAACCCGAAGGAAAAGGTAAGATGGAAGCCAGTTCTTGGGCAAATGGTGCAAGAATAAAAAAAGGAGACAAATTTATTTAATGACATCCAGAGGAATAAGAGGTGCAATAACTGTTGAAAACAATACGATAGAAGATATAAAAAATGCAACAGTTGAATTATTGGGAGAAATAATTTCTGCAAACAAAATTGAAATTGAAAATATTTCATTTGCAATTTTTACTTTAACAAAAGACTTAAATGCAGCATTTCCTGCAAAATTTGCCAGAGAAGATTTTAACTTCAACTCTGTTCCTATGATGTGTTACAACGAACTCGACGTTCCAAACAGTCTACAGAAATGTCTTAGAATTTTGTTAAATGTAAATACTGAAAAATCTCAAAAAGAAATTAAACATATCTATCTAAAAGGTGCAAAAGTCTTGAGAAAAGATTTATAAAAAAGGGAAAAATATGGCAAAAATCATCAAAAAAGAACAAGTAAATTATCCTTATTTGGAAAAACCGTTAACTATTTATACCTTCAAAAACGGTCACAAAGTGGTTTTGGCACACAAAAAAAGCCCAATGATAAATATCAGCTCTTGGGTAAAAACAGGTTCAATTAACGAAAACAAGGACAACAACGGTGTTTCGCACTTTGTAGAACATTTGCTTTTTAAAGGTACAACAAAATATCCGGCAGGTGTATTTGATAAAACCATGGAACAAAAAGGCGGAATAATCAATGCTGCAACCTGGAAAGACTATACCTTTTTTTATATAAATATACCAACCGAGCATTTTAAAATCGCACTCGAAATGCACAGTGATATGATTGTAGATGCTCAATTTCCAAAAGAAGAAATAGGTCCGGAATTTGACCCTAATGGACAAGCACCTAAAGAAAAAAGGGAAAGATATGTTGTTATAGAAGAAATTAGAATGGGTGAAGATAACAACTGGCGAAAAGTATACAACAATTTGAATTCTTCAATGTATGAAAAACACCCATATAAAAGAGAAGTAATTGGCACAAAAGAAATTATAGCTAACATTTCTCAAGAAGAAATAAAAAAATACTACAATACATTCTACACCCCGAAAAACATCACAACCATTGTCGTTGGAGATTTCAAAGATGATTACGTTATAGATTTGATAGAGAAAAATTTTGTCTTCAAAGATAATTCTAAAATGGAAAAATGCAAAACAGACAAAATAAAAATGGAAACAAAAATCAAAAAGCCTTCTTTAATGGTTGATTTTGCAGAAGTAAACAGCGGATATATTATGATGGGTGCATTGTGCGATAGTGCAAAAAACCTCAAAGAAACCATTGCTCTTGATTTATTGTCTACGATTTTGGGTGATGGAAAAAGTTCAAGACTGTATCACAATTTGATTGAAAGCGAAAAAGAACCATATTTCTATCAAGCCGAGTCTTGTCATTACCAATTCAAAGACGGAGACAATTTCTTCATTGAAGCAGTTTTTGACCCATCTAGAAAAGAAGATGTAATCAGAGATTTGAAAAACCATCTTGATGATTTGTGCGAAATATCCGAAAAAGAACTTAAAAAAGCTAAAAAAAGAGCGTTAGTAAATTTTGCACAAGATTCAGAAACAGTATGCGATATTGCTGACACAATCGGCTATTATATGACCGTTGCAGAGGATATTTCCCTTGCTTCAAAATATTTATTAACTCTTGATAAAATAGATTGCAAATATTTAGAAAAAATTGCAAAAAAATATCTAAATTCTAATGTAGTATCAACTGCGATATTGCTGCCTAAAGGAGAATAAAATGGAATTATTTAACAAAAATGGAATAAATATACTGCTGGAAGATGCCCCAAAAACCCCACGATACAGTGTACAATTTATTTTTAAAGTATCAAAAAAACAAAAATACTTTGGTATAAATTCACTTCTTGCAAGATTACTATTGCAAGGAACAAAAAAATACACAGCAGCAAATCTTGCTTCTTTGTTTGAAGAAGAATGTATTGATGTAACTACAAAATCAAAACAAGACTACACCAAAATTTCGCTTACATTTTTAAAAGAAGACTTCAAAAAAGCAATGGAACTGGTCAAAGATTTGATTATCAATTCAACATTTGATGATTTTGAAAAAGAAATTTACAAAATAAAAGGCGACATAACATCTGACCTCGATAGTCCAAAAGTCAAAATGACCGATTTGTTCGTTAAAGCGATATACAAAAATCACCCTTACGCTGAAACTTATACGAACATATTAGAGGATTTGGATAAAATAACAAAAGAAGATATTATAGAAGCCCACAAAGAAATGCTAAATTCAACAAAAACAATTGTTATTGTTGGCGATTTTGACAATAAAGAAGAAATTCTTTCATACTTTGAAAACAATTTTGATTTTATGAAAACAAATGTTTTAGAAGATGAAATTCAAAATGTTTTTTCAAACAATCTCGAAAAAGACGAATATCACTGGATTTCAAAAAATGATGCAAAACAAGCACAAATCATACAAGGCTGTCCGATTGAATCATTCAATTCGGAATTGTGTGCAAAAATTTCTGTTATGAATACAATTTTGGGTTCATGCGGCTTGTCATCCAGAATGTTTGTAAATTTAAGAGATAAACAAGGGCTTGCATACAACGTAAGAAGCCAATACGACACAATGCTTCATAGTGCAATATTTAATATGTATATAGGTACAATGCCGAAAAATATCAAAAAATCATTAGAAGGTTTTAAATTGGAGCTTGAAAAGTTAGCAAACACCGAAGTGAGCGATGAAGAATTGCAAGGTGCTAAAGAAAATATTTCAGGCAAAATGAAATATTTCTCACAAACAAATTCTCAAATTGCTTCTATTCAAGGGTACAACTTTATTATGGGCCTTGGATTAAATTATAAAGAATTATTTTTGGATGATGTGTTTAATGTTTCTAAAAAAGATATTTTATTCATTGCATCAAAAATTTTAAATACAAAAAAAACAACCGTTATTGTAGCTCCTGACGAATATAAAAAAGAAATTCAGGATTTATTATAATCTTATCCTACAAAAATATTACATTTCTTAATAATACCTTTTCTTTTTTCAAAGTTAAAGGTATTATTAGTATGTTGTTAATGCTTCGGCTAGTATGCGAATTGGGGTTAGTACCCCATTTTTTTTCCGCTAAAATACAACTTTTGAATTAAACACAACACTTTTTGTTGTGGTATAATTTGTCAAAAAGGAGCAAAATATGGAATCTAAAGACGAAAAGTATTTAATTTTGGAGCAGTACAGAATTTATTCTGACGCAAAAGAGAGATTTATTGATAGACAATTTTCAACCAACAAGTTTTATCTTACAGTCAACATAATAATTTTGCTTTTAGCTTATGTATTGAATATTTTAACACCTCAATTCCACGCAACATTGGTGTTGGCTGTTATAGGTATAGCAATTACTATCATGTGGACAATGAGTATTGATACATATCAAACATTGATAAAAGTAAAATATGCAAAAGTTCTGGAATTTATTGAAACAAAATTACCCGAACAACCATATCACAAAGAATTTGAAGAATATGCAGCAATGAAAAAAAAGAAAAACTTAATCGTTTTCGGTGATATGCAAAAAATGCTAAGCTGGGCTATTTTGTTAGTTTATGTTTCTGCTTGTACTATTAGCATATACAATATAATCACCGTGCAATTCGGATTTTTTCAATAGTTTTATTATTTAAATTTAAAAAAAAGAGCCTATCTTGGGCTCTTTTTTTTAAATGTTTACTTTTTTTCCACGCTTTATTTTTTCCAGATTCTTTTTTGCCATAGAATTTTTAACAGCCATTTTTTTAACAAACTCAATTGCTTCTATATCTCGTCTTATTGCACATTTTAGTCCTAAAATTTCTTCATAAGACAGTGAATTTATTTTTTTTGTTTCGCAAATTTCAAATACATGTTTAAAGTTTTCTTGCGTACTTTTGTCATAACCATTTAAATTCATTTTAAAACAATACCAATTGTAAAATTGATAAATAAAAGCATATATATTTACATTATAACTGCTCATTACAAACATTTCTTTTGAAGCAAGCGAAAACTTCTTATTCAAAAAGAAATTCAAATACAGTGCCTTTAGGCCTTTTTGAGGAAGAATAAAACCCTCGTCTTCATCTATGAAAGACAAGAACTTCTTTGCTCCTTTAAAAACACAAACTTTTGTTTTAGCACCTTTAATATAATCAAACAATTTTTTTGGTTCTTTCAGATACATTTGGACAATTTTTTCAATTTTATCTGCATTGGCTTTTTTCTCTTTTTCTATTTTATCTTTAATAGCAAGAGTAGCACCTGAAGTTGCAAAGTTTTTTTCTCCTGAAATGTTACAGGACAAAAACTTTTTGTTTAATGAATTTAGGCGTTTTTGTTTCTTTTCATTTTGTTTTTTGTAAATGAAATTGAAAAACATTATAGAAAGTTTGATTAATTTTTTCTTCATAGATACCCCTTTTAATTTAATAAAAACATTTTCTATAAAAAAATTGACATTATTGTTAAAAAAAACATTGTGTTATAATCTTTTTATGAGAATTAACAAATATATTGCACAAAGCGGTTTTTGTTCAAGAAGAAAAGCTGACGAATATATAGAACAAGGACGAGTAAAAGTAAACGGCAAAGTCGTTACTATGTTGGGTTTTGAGATAAGAACCAAAGACAAAGTTTCTATAGATGACAAAACAATCCGCATAGATAAACTCGAATACTACAAATTTTACAAACCGGCAGGCTATATTACAACAAAGTCAGATGAAAAAAACAGAAAAACAATTTACGATATAATACCAAAAGAATATCATCATTTGAACCCCGTGGGTAGATTAGATAAAGATTCTACGGGTTTAATTATCTTAACAAATGATGGCAATTTGGCGTATGAACTTACACATCCTTCAATAAAAGTTGCAAAAACATATTTGGTAAAAGTTGATGGAAAATTGCCGGATGAAAAACTGCAAAAATTGACAGATGGGATTGAAATAGAAAAAAATAAAACCGCTTATTGCGATTGGGCAATTTTGGATGAAGATAAAACTTCGACATTTTTTGAAATCACACTATACCAAGGCCTCAACAGACAAATCAGAAAGATGTTTGAGTTTTTGGGATATAATGTAATTAGCCTAAAAAGAATAAGACATGCAAACATAGAATTGACGGGATTAAAAAAAGGTCAAATTAAACAAATAAAACCCAGACAAATCAAAGAATTAAAACAATATCTTCAAAAAATAAGAGAAAATTCATAATATTTCCACATTAGAACGTTGTTTTTATTTTTTTGCTATAATTGTAAACAAAAAGAAAAGAGGAAGTAGAAAAATGCTTGATATTAAAGTAATTAGAGAAAACCCTGAAAAAATCAACGAGCTTCTTAAAAGAAGAAATCCGGATTTATCTGTTGATGAAATTTTAAAAATCGATGAACAAAGAAGAAAAATTCAATTTGAATTGGACAATTTAAGAGCAACCAGAAAATCTGAGTCTAACAAAATCGGTTTAATGAAAAAACAAGGCGTTGACACGACTGAAATTCAAGCTGAAATTAGAAAATTAGGTGAAGATGCAAAAAATCTGGAAGAAAAATTAAACGAGCTTGATGTTCAACAAAAAGACACTTTATTAAGAATTCCAAACACCCCTGATGAAAACATTCCAATCGGAAAAGACGACAGTGCGAATGTAGAAATAAAAAGATGGGGCGAACCAACAAAATTCGATTTCGAATACAAAGCACACTGGGATTTATGCCCTGAGCTTGGTATGTTAGATTTTGAAAGAGGGGTAAAACTCGCTCATACCAGATTTACCTTGTATAGAAATTTAGGTGCAAAATTAGAACGTGCAATAATCAACTTCTTTTTGGATACACATACTCAAACAAGAGGTTATGAAGAAATTCTTCCACATGTAATGGCAAATACAAAAACAATGACAGGTACAGGACAATTGCCAAAATTCAAAGAAGATATGTTTAAATGTGTTGACGAAGATTTGTACTTGATTCCAACTGCAGAAGTTCCTGTAACAAATATTTATCAAGATGAAATTTTGCCTGAAGATATGTTGCCAAAATATATGACTGCATACACTCCATGTTTTAGACGTGAAGCAGGTTCAGCAGGAAAAGACACAAGAGGGTTGATTAGACAACATCAATTCAACAAAGTAGAACTCGTTAAATTAACAAAACCTGAAGAATCAGAAGCAGAACACGAAAAACTAACACGAGATGCAGAAAATGTACTTGAAATCTTGGGATTACCATACAGACGTGTTTGTTTATCTACAGGCGATATTGGATTTTCTGCAAAAAAATGTTATGATTTAGAAGTGTGGATGCCTTCATACAATTCATACAAAGAAATTTCTTCTTGTTCTAATTTTGGCGATTATCAAGCTAGACGTGCAAACATCAGATTCAGAAGAAAAGATGGAAGTGTAGAATTTGTTCACACATTAAACGGTTCCGGCCTTGCAGTAGGAAGAACATTGGCTGCAATATGTGAAAACTTCCAAACTAAAGACGGACACATAATCATTCCTGAAGCACTTAGAAAATACACAGGATTTGACAAAATATAAAACAAACAAGCAAAAATATTTTTGCACAAGTTTTATAAATACAAAACTGATTTTTAGGAGAAATAAATGAAAAAGTTATTATTGCTTACACTTATTGTAATAGTTTCTGCAGTTTGTACCAATGCAAAAACAACAGCAAAAAAAGACGTCATCAAAGATGATGAATACAAACAAATCAAAACTCAATTCTTTAATGCTGAAGGTTATGGCGATATGTACAATTGTTTTGTTGCAAAACAAAGATTTTGCAAAGTGAAAGACTATGACACAGGCGTATACGTATTGTGCGATAGAGAAACATCAAGAACACAAATGGAATCAGCAAAAGTATTTTATAAACTGGGACAATGTGTAAAACTAAACTAGTTATTCGCTAAAATAAAAAACTATAAAAATCCTGCATATAGCAGGATTTTTAGCTATAAAATTATCATTATACAATATTTGTGCAATTCTACAATCGAATTTCACAAATACTATTGTAAATTTCGATTTTCATAGTAAAATTTAATTGTGGATATACAGACTTTTTATAAGGAAGTTTAGATGTTTGAAAGATTTACGGAAAAGGCAATAAGAGTAATAATGCATGCACAAGACGAAGCACGCAGACTAGGGCACAATTTTGTCGGAACTGAGCAGCTTTTGCTTGGTTTAATTGTGGAAGGAACGGGCATTGCCTACAAAACGCTAAAATCTATGGGCGTAAACATCAAAGATGCAAGAGAAGAAGTTGAAAAGATAATAGGTAGAGGTTGCGGCTTTGTTGCTGTTGAAATTCCTTTTACACCTAGAGTAAAAAAAGTTTTAGAGTTGTCTTGGGATGAAGCAAGGCAACTGGGACACAACTATATAGGAACAGAGCATTTGTTACTTGCTTTAATCAGGGAAGGTGAAGGCGTTGCTGCAAAAGTTCTTGAAAATTTAGGAGTAGATTTAAACAAATGTCGTGCAAATGTAATCAAAATGCTAGGAGAAACAAAGGCAACGACAGGTTCTACTTCTCAATTAACAACACCCGGAGTTAGCCAGTCAAAAGTAAAAACCCCTTCATTAGATGAATTCGGGACAGATTTGACACAAGCAGCTCAAGAACAAAGACTTGACCCTGTTGTTGGTCGTGAAAAAGAAATTGAACGTGTAATTCAAATTTTAGCAAGAAGAACAAAAAACAATCCGGTGTTAATAGGTGAGCCCGGTGTAGGTAAAACCGCTATTGCTCAAGGTTTGGCACAAAGAATTGTAGATTGCGAAGTTCCTGATATCTTGGAAAACAAAAAAATAATTCAACTCGATATGGGTTTATTAATTGCCGGAACAAAATACAGAGGTGAATTTGAAGAACGTCTTAAAAAAATCATGGACGAAATTCGTCAAGCAGGAAATATTATTTTAGTAATTGATGAAATGCATACTCTTATAGGAGCAGGGGCTGCAGAAGGTGCAATTGATGCTGCAAACATTTTAAAACCTGCATTATCAAGAGGAGAAATCCAAGTTATCGGTGCAACAACATTAGACGAATACAGAAAATATATCGAAAAAGATTCAGCTTTAGAAAGACGTTTTCAAACAGTAATTGTTGATCAACCTTCAATCGAAGAAACAATCGAAATAATCAAAGGATTGAAACAAAAATACGAAGAACACCACAAATTGATTATTTCAGATGAAGCAATTGTTGCAGCGACTGAATTATCCAGCAAATTTATTACAGAAAGATTTTTGCCTGATAAAGCAATTGATATCATCGATGAAGCAGCTTCAAAAGTTCGTCTTAACGTTTCAGCACTACCACCTGAAGGAAAAGAGCTCGATAAAGAATTAAAAGCAATTATAAAAGAAAAAGAAGATGCAATTAGAAATCAAGAATTCGAAAAAGCATCAGACTTAAGAGATGACGAAGCTAATCTAAAAGATAAAATCCATGAAATATCAGAAAAATGGCGTCAAACTCAAGACGAAAACAAACCAACAGTTGGCGTTGAAGAAGTAGCACAAGTTATTGCAACAATCACAGGTATTCCTGTAACAAAAATAACAGAAGCTGAGTCAGAAAAACTTCTAAAATTGGAAGAAACTCTTCACAATCGTGTAATTGGACAATCTGATGCAGTTACTTCTCTAGCAAAAGCAATAAGACGTGCAAGAGTTGGTCTAAAAGCACCAAACAGACCTATTGGAAGTTTCATTTTCTCGGGTCCTACAGGTGTTGGTAAAACAGAATTAGCAAAAGCTCTAGCAGAAGCCGTGTTTGGTTCTGAAGACAACATGGTAAGAATTGATATGTCAGAATTTATGGAAAAACACGCTACATCAAAACTTATAGGTTCACCTCCGGGATATGTAGGCTATGATGATGGCGGAAATATGTGTGAAATCATCAGAAAAAAACCATACTCGGTTGTTCTTTTTGATGAAATTGAAAAAGCACATCCTGACACATTTAATATAATGTTGCAAATACTGGATGATGGACGACTAACAGATTCAAAAGGCCGTCATATCAACTTTAAAAATACAATTATCATTATGACAAGTAACGTTGGTGCTAGTATGATTACAAGCACGCAAAAACTCGGTTTTTCAGTATCCGGTGATGACAAAAAAGACAGATATGAAAAATTGAAAGACACTGTAAACGAAGAACTTAAAAAAGCGTTTAGACCTGAGTTTTTGAATCGTGTGGATGATATTATCGTATTTGCACACTTAAATCAAGAAGAAATTAGACAAATTGTTGATTTAATGTTAAAAGATTTGTTCAAACGCTTATCAGAAAGAGATTTGACAATTGAAGTTACAGATGCTGCAAAAGATTATCTTGCAAAAGAAGGGTATTCGGAAACTTACGGTGCACGTCCTTTAAGACGCATTATTCAAAAGAAAGTTGAAGATGTTCTGGCTGAAGAAATTCTAAGCGGCAACTATAAATCGAATGACAAATTAAAAATGGACTATAGAGACGATAAAATCGTAATTGAAAAAATAGAGAACTAATTTAAAAGGCTCAAAATGAGCCTTTTAAATTTTAATAATCAGAGTAGTCATCATTTTCATTAATAATAACGTTTTTATCAAATAAATCGCCATTCCTTGAAAAGTCATCCCACATTAATCCTATGTCTTTTCCTGTCATGACTCTTTGATAGGCACTTCCGTCTTTTGCAATTACAACATGGAATTTGTCTTGTGGCGTTTTGTTGTAAACGAAAATATCACAATCTTCCCTGCAAGCAACAAAGCCCAATTGTGGTTGATAACGTCTAATGTCATCTTTTGGTATACCTTGAGCATAAAATACACCACCTGAAAAACTAACTGGTTTCAAGATTATTCTCCTTTTTTAATAGTCTAACTGTATTTAATTTTGGCAAATGCAATAGAAGCACATATTCCGAGATTTAGACTTTCTACGTTGTTATCCATAGAAAAAGTCAATTTCACATCAGAAATTTTTTCTATTTCTTTACATATTCCATTTGCTTCTGAACCAAAAGCAATAATGAAATTTTCGGGAAAATTGTACTTCATAAAGTCATTTTTTGAATCAACAACCGTTGATATAAAACTGTGGTTGTTTTTTAACAAACGAAGAAATTCAATATCATTTGTATGTATAATGGGGATTTTAAAGATATTTTGAGTTGTAGAGCGAATTGTTTTTGTATTGTACAAATCAACACAATCGCCAAACAAAATAATTCCATCTATCGAAAAAGCAACGGCACTTCTAATTATTGTACCCAAATTTCCTGCGTCTTTTATGCCGTCAATAAGGGCTATTTTATTTAATTTTTTGAAGATATTTTTATCAACAACAGGTTCTTTTACGACTCCAACAGATGAAACAGGGCTTTTTGTTGTAGAAATTTTTTTCAATATTTCATCATTTACGAAAACAAGATTTTTTGTTTTGACTTTGGTTTTTAAATCGTTTTCTTCTTTTATAAAAACAAATTCAAATTCTACACCTTGTTCAATTAGACCTTGTATCGTTTTTTCACCATCTAAAAGAACAAGTTTTTCTATTTTTCTGTATTTTGGCTGTTGAAGTTTTACTATGTATTTTACAAGATTGTTTTGAGTGCTTGAAATTTTTTGAATATTCATTCAAAGTCCTTTTGCCAATTTTTTAGCATTTTTATTTCATTTATATTTAATAGATTGTAATCTATTAAAACCTCCTCAAAAAAAATTTTTGACAGTGAAATTTTATTGTAATTTATATCACTATAAACACAGTTTTCTATCCTAACACCAAATTCCTCTCCGGTTGACAAACTTTTTCCATACAAACCTGGTTCAATCGAATGTGTTTGATAAGGTTTTATTATGTCTTTTGAAACGTTTGAAAGTCTGGGTGGATTTTGGTGAACAGAAGTACCTATTCCATGGCCCAATCCATGGTTAAAATTAAATCCATCATCATACAAAGGTGACAATATGTTTCTTGCCAATAAATCTAGTTCTCTCGCTGAAGTCGATTTTGACATATAACAATTTAAAAATGCTTTTAAGACATAAGTATAGACTTTTTTGTGTATTGGTTTTGGATTTGAGCCAAAATAAAATGTTCTTGTTATATCTGTCGCATAGCCAGCTTCATAATATCCGCCACAATCCAATAACAGTATACTTTCGGGTTTTAGGATTTTCTTTTCGTCGTAACTGGAATAATGTATAGAAGCTGAATTTTCATTTATCGCAAGCAAAGTCTTGAACGATGGAGCAATAGCACCTTGTTTTATTAATTCTTCTTCAAAAATTTCTACCAAATCTTTTTCCGACAATCCTTCTTTTAACTTGTTTTTGAAATTCAATATTGCACAATCGAGTTTTTTTGAAGAATCAATCAAATGCTCAATTACACTTTTTGACTTTACAGAAGCCATCAAAGGCAAATTGTCATTTTTGATTTGGATAGGATTTTTGATTGATAAAAATTTGTTCAAGGTGATATCTTTAAAATTTATAGAGATTTTAGTCTCAATCGAATTTATATAACTAAAAAACTCGCATAATGGTTTTATGTTTAATTTTTCTATTTTGATTTTTTTAACTTCTTCAAAATCTTCAACAAACAAAATATAATTCAGGTTTTTGAAATCCAGATATAAAACAGATTTGAAATTTGAAGAATATTTCGATTTGTAGCTTCTTAAATTAGTAAGATAAGAAATCTCGTCCAAATTAAAAACGATTGTTTTTTCTATATCTGAATTTGTTTTTTTATATTTTTCTATCTTAAAAATAAAATCATTCTTTTCAATTTTTTTATCAACTAAAAATATACTTTTTGAATTGTCAATATCGTCGTTTTTTGAATATTTTTCGCTTAGAGAATATTTTCGCACATCAAAATAAGAATCATACTTCAAGTAATCGGACAATAAAATATCATCCGGAACAAAAAGTTTTGTATTTTTTTTATATTTTTTTTGAAATGCTTCAAAAAAAGTCTCACCCAGCAGCATTTTGTAGGTTTCTATTCCGTCAAAAATCTGCTTGTCCACCAATATATGATATCTGGTATCAACAAAAATTGTTATTTTGCCATTTTTTTCTATAATTGCTTCACCTTCCGTACCAGAAAAATTGGTCAATATATTTAATGGAGAAGATGTGTAGTGATTTTTAAAATATTCATCACTCGATTTTAAAAGAAGAATATCATTTTCACCTAGCATATTTGTATAGTATTTTATTTGTTCGTTTCTAAATTTTTCGTTTTTTCTCATCTTAATATGTTATACTCACAATTACTTCTTTAATTTTTCTGTTGTTTTCAAAATCAACAAAATACACGCTTTCAGTATTATCTAACAAAATTTTTGAATTTTCTATTGGCAAAGTAGAGCTGTTTTTAAAAAAGTTTGATTTAAATTTTAGTATCAATTCATAAAATTCAGCATTAATGTTTTTGTTATTTGTTTTTACTGTTTCATCCAAAAGGCTATTCAGTTTGCAAATATCGTCACCTTTTCCAATAAAAATCGATGAAGTTTTTGAAATCGAATATATATTTATCAATCCGTCTTTTATATTGGCATTTGAGATTATTCTGTCAATTTTAGGTTTGATATCTACAATATCATCGAAACCGAAAGAATTTATATTAAATTTTTCAGATAAAAAAGACATAAATTACCATTTCTTTTACATAAATTTAGCCCAAACAGGAATAAAAGCCAAAGCCACTATTATAGCGAGAGTAACAGCTGAAATCAAACTCGGAGAAACAAAATCTTCAAAGAAAGAAAAGCATTCTTTTATTACTTGTGTATTTTCTTGGGGCAAAACATCATTTTCGTTGTTTATTAATCTTGCAAAAAACCTTTTTAAAAGATAGACAATAGTAGAAATATTATCTCCAATTGTATTTATGCCGACAAAAGAAATAGTTGCACCAAGCAAAAAACCGACTATTGCTTCTGCTTTTAAAAATACGCCTACTAACGAAAATACAACAACTATGAGCAAAAAATATCCCCAAAATCCGATTTGTACATCGTTTAAGAGATTATTCAGAGAAAATCTATTCAACATTAACAAATTTTCTTTGTTTTGAGATGAAAATTTTAAACTTTTTTTTATGTCAAATGCAAGTCTTTTTGAGCTTCTAAAAACATTGTTTATTAACAATGACAAAAACACAAACACCATTCCAAAGCCGAGCATCAAAGCAGAAGAAACGTAAGGATTCATTAAATCAACTTCTTCTAATTCAATTACTACTCCATAATTCAAAATAGAAGCAAAACTAACTAACAAAAACGCAAAATTTACATATTTGTTTAAAATGTATAAAAATTTCTTTCCGGTTTCTTTAATCAAATCAAAATCAACACCATTGCCAATTTTTTTTGAAAATAAATCCATATTTACCAAATTTTGGCAAAAATTTGCATACAGTAAAGAAACAATGCTAGAACACAAAAAACCAAATGCACAAAGCACTACTCCCCACACACCCATCAATGGTGCTTCAAGTCCATAAGAAGCAAAAAATGAAACCAAAATAACGACCATCATTAAAAAATAAGGCAAAAATGCAGAATTTAAGGATTTTTTCACTATTTGGATAAATTCATTTTTTAATCCTATAGCAGCAGAATTTGAAATATCAACCAGACTTCTTTCACTGTAGAATATTTTTCTTATGTAATAAAAAAGAACAAAAAGACCACAAACACTACCTGTCACCAATGCCCAAGTAAGTCCCAAGTATGTCGGAAGCCAAGTTTTAATTGTAAAATAATTTATTACATTAAATATAACAGCAGAAAAAATATTGGTCAAAACAAACGTTTTAATATAGTTTGTTTTTTTGGTTAATCTGACAAATGCAAGGACAAGAATCGCAGAAAATAAACCGTTTGCGATGATTACAATAGGCAAAAACTGGCCCATAATAGCCATACAAAAAGCACCAGTTGAAACCGAAGCAACAAATATCGCTACAAAAAACATAAGAATAGAAGATGAATGAGAAAAAGCAGGTGTAAACGCCTTGAAACCATCAAACAAATATGTTGCGATTTTTTTCTCTTCTATATTTCTATTTTCAGCAAGAGCAAACATCTCATTTGTATAAGAAGAAGTCTTTAGAGATATTGCATTAATGCTCATCAAACAGAAATAAGTTAACACGATACCCAAAGCATAGCCAAAAAGTATTTGATAATCTTTAAACGCATGGAAAAATATAACATACAAAGAAACCAAAACCCCATAAGGCAAAAATGAAGCAACTATTGCTGAATTGAAAACCTTTTTGAAAGAGATTTCGTTTTTAAAATCAAGTGTCTCTTCTATTGCAGAAACTAAAGACATCTTTGAAATTGTCATATTTAATATTAAAGCACTATATGCACCCACAATTACCAAAAAAGCAAATTTTCCGCCTAAAGTAAAGTAACATACAATAGAAGAAAACAGTACTAAAAAAGTAACAATTTTAGAAACTTTTGCATAGAAAATTCTCACAAAAGAAAGATAGCTGTGAATTTTTTCTTTTATTGCATCACTTTTGGTTCTGATGTATGCATTTTCAACAAACTTTAAAACTGCAAACAAAATAGCAACAGAACCTGCAAACAATCCAATCCATTTTGATTTTGTGCTTGTTACATCTACAAAATAAACTGCATAACCAATATAGAGGGCGGCAACAAGCTCCACCCAAAAAAATGCATTCCAAATAATTTTTTTTATTAATCGACTTCTACCCATGACTTAATTATATAAAAAACACGAAGAAAAGTGCAAAAAACTCATTTATTCTGGCAAATTCAAGGATTTTTTGTCCAAAAGTGTTAATATTAAAGGATTTATGATATTTAACATTTCTTTAGAATCTTCGCTTTTTCTAAGTGCTACTGCATAGAATTCTTTTGAATACGCACGATTAATTACTTTAAATCTTCCGTCATTCAAGCCTTTAAGGATACAATCATCACCAAAAACTGCATCGACTTGATTGTTTATTAAGAAATTATAAGCTTCTCTATAGGTTTTTGCACCTACGACTTGGGCATTTGGAGTAATCAGTCTGATTATTTTTTCTCCTGTTGTACCCATCACAACAGCCAATCTTCCGGTTTTATTAAAATAGTATAGCGATTTTATTTTTGACAACTTTTTTACCATGATTTTTTGCGTTGTTTGAAAATACGGAACAGAAAAATCGATTACAAGTTTTCTTTTTTCATTTATAGACATTGTTGCAACTAAAATATCAATTTCTTTTGAATTTAATTTAGAAATCCTGTTTTGCGGCGTCACAGTTACAAACTTTACATTTGCAGGATTGTCTTCATTGAATATCGCAGCAGCAATTCTCTTTGACAATTCTATATCTATCCCTTTTAGTACATTATTTTTATCATAATAACCAAACGGCGGAGAGTCGGTTTTTACACCAACAATCAAATATCCTCTTTCAAGAATTCTTTCTTTATCTGTAAGCTCTTTCTTATCAAACGAACAACCGGACAAACAAATTATTGAAACAAATGTAAAAATTAATAAAAAAATTCTATACTTTTTCATAAAAACATCATATCATAAAACTATGAAAGATTTATTAATTAGTATGGTTTTTTGCACAATAGGTGCTTGTTTGGCAGCTTTTGCACTAGAGTGTTTTTTGGTACCAAACCAAATTATTGATGGCGGAATAGTAGGTATATCGATTATGAGTGCCTATATTACAAAAATCAACTTAGGTATTTTGCTTTTAGTTTTAAATTTGCCGTTTTTCTTTTTAGCTTTTAATGAATTTGGCAAAAAGTTCATCGTACGGGCAATTTATAGCGTTTCAGTGTTGGGTTTATTTGTTAATATTATTTCTTCACACATAAAACCAATCACAGAAGATATGCTATTATCGGCGTTTTTTGGTGGTGGAATATTGGGTGTTGGTGTAGGTATAGTTTTGAAAAACGGAGCATGCCTTGATGGAACTGAAATTCTTGCAATGAAAGTCTCAAAAAAATACCCATATTCAGTTGGCGAAATAATTATGTTTATTAATGTGTTTATTTTTGCTTCAGCAGGATTTTTGTATGGTTGGGAACAAGCAATGTATTCTACATTGACATATTTAGTTGCTTATCGAGCAATAGATACAGTAGTACAAGGCTTTAACGAAGAAAAATCAATCAGAATCATAACTGACAAAGGCTATGAACTGGGTGAAGCAATAATAAAAAATCTGGACAAAACCGTTACATACTTGGAAGCACAAGGCGGATACTCAAAAACAACAAAAACAATGGTATATTGCGTAGTGCCCAGAATCGAATTAAACAAACTAAAAGACGTTGTTTCTTACGTAGATAAAGATGCATTTTTGTCTATTGAAAATGTCCATGAAGTGTACGGAAAACGTTATAAAAAACAATAACAGTGGAATTAACAAAGTGGCATATCCACTGTATTTTCATCAACTAGAAAAATACACTTCTTTGTATAGAAGTGTATTTTTTACATTTAATTTACAACAAAATTTACGATATCACCGATTGCAATAGGATTAACTTTTATCAATTGCGTTCCAGGGCCACCTAAAGGATATTGTTTTGTGATAGCAGGTGTTGCTAAGTAAAAGTTCACATATACTCTATCAGTTTTTGTTGTTATATTCATCATTTTTGTATTGTAGAATTTTAACGATTTGACCGGCATATTTAAGCCTTTAAAACTCATCACAGGCGAAATAAGAACGGTTTTAATCGGAGGTTTTCCAAGATTTAAAGAACCAATCATGCCTGCAATAGCACCCAAATCCGCACCAATTAATATTGTATCATTTGTGTTCACATCAGCATAATTTGATTTTATGTATTGAATAGATTGAACATAATCTTTTGGCAATTTTGCCCAATCTTCCCTAGTGAATTGGTATCTGGATTTGATTTTTAATTTTTCATTATAAACAGATCTTCCATGTCCTCTTAAATCCATCGCTAAAACATTGTAGTCTTTTAATCTTAAATTTTCAGCTAACTTTTGCCAGCTGGATGCATTCATTGAAAAAGAATGTGCACAAATAACCAATGGTTTATTTGATTTGTGTTGAGCTAAATACAAATCTCCAACCAAAATAAAACCGTCACGAGTGGTAAATTCTATTTTTTGTTTCGAAGAAACTTTTCTTTTCAGTACAGTTTCTGCATTACAAAATGCAAACAACGAAACCAAAATTAAACCTATAAGAGAGCATAAAAATACTTTTTTCATATCTTAATTTTAACAAATATACCACTTTTTTTAATTATTTTTTTAAAATTACACCTTTTAGATGAAATCAAAAGAAAAATTCTAAAGATATTTTTATAAGTGTCGAAGATACAAACATAAAGATTTGAATAAGGGAAAAACCCTTACTCAAAACCTCCTCCCCAAGTCTAGTAGCCGCCTTATGACGGCTTTTTTTTATTAAGAAGTTTATTTTTCAATTTTTCCATCAAAGTCAAATTTTATTACTTTTTGACAATCAGCATCTCCATCGGCATTCGTGCAAATATTTTTCGCAAATTTCATCACTTTTCCAAGTCCAAAATACATCTCTTTTTCGACTGAATAAGTACCATCCGCATTTTGTTTGCAATTTTTTACCCAACTTCTTAGTTCATTACCTGCAAAACGGAAACCTTCTTTTGCTTTTAGAGAACCGTCTTCAAAAATTTCAAATCCTTTGTAAAAATCGATTAATTCTCCATCCAATGCTTCTATTCTTGTTTTTTCCACAAAATCATCAATAGTTAAAAAACCATCAAAAAGCGTGGATTTTCTAACTAGAGTTTTTCCATCTTCTGCCACTTCTTCAAGAACTTTTGAGCCATCCGGCGAACCTTTTACTTTGTCAAGAAGAGTCATGACTTCATCAATCGTCGCTTTAGCAGAAGTTTGATTTTTTACAGCAGTTTTTTGGATTTTACTCCCCTCTAATTGAATAATTTTGCCTTTATTTGCCAAAATCAAAGCTCCAATTCCAACAGCAGCCACACCTATTAAAGAAGCTATCATTAAAAGTTTTTTGCTTTTAGGCATTTTTTGACTTGACGGTAATTCAAGTGTATCACTTTTTGCATTTTGTAAACTTTGATTTTGCAGACTTAAAACAGAGTCGTTTTGCTGTGTGATTCTTGCTTGAAGCATGGGAGATACTGATAAAGAATTTATCATAGTTTCCTCTTTAAAATTTAACAAATATATAAAACATCTAAAATAATTTTTTTGTTAGAAATGTTAGATAAAATATTTTCAAAACATCTATTAGCACAACACACCGCTTAGAATCTTGTATATCAAACGTATTTCGTCTTCATTTGCTCTATCAATCATCGTTTGAATATTTTTCAGCAATTCTTTTACGTCTTTTTGATGATTAAACATATACAATTGATACGGTTCAACATCAAGTGCATTTGCTATTTTTTCCAAATTTTCATCAGTTGGATGAAAATAGCCGCTTTCAATTTTACTGATACTCGAAGCACCGATATTTGTAATTTCAGATAATTCTTCTTGCGTAAGCTTTCTTGAAATTCTGATTTCTTTTATTCTTTTTCCTAAAAGTTTCTTTAATTCTGTCATAAAAAACTCCTAGAAACAATTTTATACAATGCAATATAAAAAATTAATAAGCCACAAGGAAATTTTTGTTGATTTTTTTGTGGTTGTATGCATATAATATGCAGTAAAAGGAATATTTATTACAAAAATATTCCTTAAGATGCAAATATTTAGGAGTTTTTATGCAAAAGCATGCTTTTACGTTGGCAGAAGTTTTAATTACTCTTGCAATTATAGGAATAATCACAGCAGTAATTATTCCCGTTGCAGTACAATCAAAGCCGGATGAAAATGTAATGAAATTTAAAAAAGCTAATGCTACTTTATATCAGGCAATTTCGACTTTAGTTAATTCAGACAAATATTTTCTCAATGGAGATATGAAATACAAATTTGATGGAACAATGCTGCTTGGGTCAAATATTGAACATACAAAATATTTTTGCAATTCCTTTAGCGATGTTATAAGCACAAAATACGTGAATTGTTATGGAGGAGGGATGGAACATGAGGACGGGAATCTTGCAAAATTTATGTACGATGAAAATTGCAAACCAAAGATTGATTATACGAGCAGTGCATCAAAATCATGCAAAACAAATGCAATAAATTCAAAAGAAAAAAATAATTTAATAATCGCAACAGATGGGGTTACTTTTTATGATATGGAACCGACTTTAACTTTTAACGGTATAGACAGCTGGTTTTTAGGTGGTTGCAGCAATCAAGACGGTAGCATATCTAATGGATGTATTAGAGATACACTAAAATGCTTTGGCACAACAAGAATAGGCAAGATTTTTTGCATGGATATAGATGGAATACCTGATGAAGGAAGTAAAAATTGTGACGACATAAAAGATATTTGTCCATTTGCGTATACTATAAGACATGATGGAAGAATTTTGCCGGACTATAGAACTCAACAATGGATCGATAAATCAATATAGCTTTTATAATACAGATGCTAAAAGTTCATCAATTACATCTTTTGCATCAGCTACAATTTTATAATCTGCGTATTTAAAAATTTCTGCATTTTCATCCGTGTTTATTGCAACAATTACTTTTGAATTTTTCATTCCCATAATGTGTTGAATAGCACCAGAAACGCCAAAAGAAATGTACAACTCTGGCTGAATAGTCAATCCTGTTTGTCCTATTTGTTTTTCATAAGGCAATATTCCATAATCGACAACTTTTCTTGTTACACCAACAGAAGCATTGAATATTTTTGCCAACTTTTGCAATTTGTCAAAATATTCTTTTTTATTGTTAGAAACAATACCAAAACCACCTACTAAAACGATTTTTGCACAAGACAGAGCTGAAGTATCATTTGAATTATCTACAAGATTTCTTAAAAGTTTTATTCTGTCTTCATCATAAATAGATGGTGTAAATTCAAAATACTCATCACCCTTGTAATTTGCTTCTTTAATTTTGAATGTATTTGGTCTTACTGTCGCACATTGAGGATTTTTCTTTGATAATATTGTCGCCATCAATTCGCCACCGAAAGTTGGACGAGTAGAAGCAAGTTTTACTTCGTTATTTTTTAGTACAAGTTCCAACTCGGTACAATCAGCAACAAGACCTGTGTCCAGCATTGTTGTAATTCTGGGAGCAAGTGTTCTTATTTTTTCTGTTGCAGGAAACAATATCACGTCAGACAAATTTTGGTTGTAATATTCAACAAAAATTTTTGAATAAATAGTAGGTAGAAATTCCTGTTCTTGGTTGTATTTAATTAAAACAATTCTATCGGAACCCGTATTGAAAATTTTTTGTTTAACAAATTCATCAATTTTGTCCGAAATAATTACTGTTTCAATTTTGATATCATGATTAAATTCATTGTTTGATTGAAGTTTTAGTTCATACGCTTTTGAAACAAGTTCTAAAGTCGAAGTTGTAACATCATTGTTTTGAATTTCACCATAAACTGTTATTTTGTTCATTTTTCTACCTTAAATACAATATCTAAAATATTTCTTGCAAATTTGTCTTTTATTTCTGTAGTTGTTTTATTATATTCCGGTCTAAATGCCTTGTGCACCATAGTTGGCGAACCTACAACTCCTATTTGGCTTTTTTCAAAACCCAAATCAGCTGCATTATAGACTTCTATTATTGTACTTTGAGCTCTTATATAGTCATCAATTTTTGGCATTGAACTTTGCGGACATTTTTCTTTTATTGCGACCAAACAAGGGGTCGAAAGCTCATACATGTTTATTTCAGAATCAATCTTTTGCGAAACCAAAACAAGATTTTTGTCGGCGTTGTGAATTTCAATAACATTTGTTACATCAATAATATCTAAATACTGAGCCAAACTTACGGGAACTTGTTCAGTATCGCCATCATCGGCTTTTTGTCCGGTAAGAATCAAATTGAAATCAGGTACGTATTTTTCAATTGCAAATGATAGAATTTTTGCCGTAATTAAAGTATCAGAGCCTGAAAACATTTTATCAGAAAGTAAAATCGCACGATTGGCACCTTTTGCAAGAGCATATTCTAGAACATCTTTTGTTTGATTTGGCCCCATAGAAACAACGGTAAGATTTGCTTCTTTGAAACGGTTCTTTATTTGAACCGCCCAGTCAAGCACCCATTCATCAGCCGTGTTCAATTTCGATAACATGCCTTGTCTATCCAAATTGTTTTCTTTTGTCCATTTGATATCATCTACATCCGGTACTTGTTTTATACAAACAACTATATTCAATGATTAACCCCTTTATTTAACGATTTTTACTAAGCCGGAAGGCTTGTCTACATTTCTTTTTAATCTTGTTGCAACTTTTAAAGCTAACATTTGGACTGCTATTATCATAGAAAGTATGGTTGCAATTTTTGATTGAGATTTTGGGATTTTTATTAAACAATCACAATCAATCTTGTCAAAAGAATCAGAAATAACAATAGATTTTGCTTTGTATGTTGAAAATATCTTGTCTAACAATTCTATTTCGAATTTTTCACAGTCTTCTGTTAAAAATGTTAAAAATATCTTCGATTTATTTAATATAGCAAAATGACCATGGATAAATTCACCCAAAGGGTATGAACTTGTGTTTATATAGCTTGTTTCTTTGATTTTTAGTGCAGCTTCTCTAGACAAAGGATAATTATATCCTGCTCCACAAATCGAAAATTCTTTTTGTTTTGAGATTATTTTTGCTGCCATATCAAGATTTTGAATGTTTTGTATTGTATTTTCGATTGAATTTTTGATTGAATAAATGTTTTTTATTTCATCTGTCATATCAATATGCTTGTTTTGCGCAATTTTACAAGCCAAAATCCACAACATGGTAACAGAGGCAGAAAATGTTTTTGTCGCCGCAATTGCTTTTTCTTTTCCTGCATAAATATAAAACTGAAAATCAGACATTTTAAACATTTCTGAATTTGTGTTATTTGTAACACACAATGTCTTGCAGCCTTTTTGTTTTAATTTTGAAACAGAAAGCACAGTGTCTACACTATTTCCCGATTGGCTAACAAAAATATAAAGAGAATTTTTGTCATAGTTTGAAAATTTTGCACTCGAAAATTCACTTGCATATTCAACAAAACACTCAATATTTGCGATATTTTCAAAAAAGTATTTTCCAAACAATGCCGCATTGTACGAAGAACCGCTTGCAACAATGACGATTTTTTTTATATCAAGAGGCAAATTCGGCATAAAACAGTAATTGACAATGTATTTGTCAATTAAATTTTGAATAATTTCACTTTGTGAATTTATTTCTTCTTCCATCAAATAACTCATATTTATATTATAATCGAAAAATGACAAATTGTATCTATATTCATATACCATTTTGTGAAAAAAAATGTAACTATTGTTGTTTTTGTTCTTTTAATATGCTTTCAAAAAAGGAAGATTATATTAACGCTTTAATAAAAGAAATAAATTTTTACTATGATAATACATTACTAAAAACTCTATATTTTGGCGGAGGAACGCCATCTTTGTTAGAGATAAAAGATTTTGAAAAAATATTGTCATTGTTTAATTTTGATAAAGAAACCGAAATAACTATAGAACTCAACCCAAATACTTCTGATTTAAACAAACTGAAAGAACTAAAAAACTTGGGGATAAACAGACTCAGCATCGGAGTGCAAAATTTTGACGATGAAATACTGAAAATAATAGGCAGAAACCACACCAAAAAAGAAATCTACAAATGCATTGAAAATATTAACAAGGCCGGTTTTGAAAATTTTAGTATTGATTTGATGTATGGATTACCGAATCAAAACATAAAACAGTGGGAAACAACGCTAAATGAAGCAATTGATTTAAACCCAAAACATATTTCTTTATATGGTTTAAAAATAGAAAAAGGTACATATTTTTATACGCATGAGCCGAAAAACCTGCCCGACCTTGATACACAAGCAAAAATGTATGAAATTGCAATAGAAAAACTACATAAAAAATTTTTGCATTATGAATTTTCTTCTTTTGCAAAAAATAAAAACTACATTTCAAAACACAATTCATCATACTGGAAAAGAAAGAATTATTGGGGCTTTGGACTTTCTGCAAGCGGTTTTATCGACAACAAAAGATACACCAATACTTTTAATTTTAAAAACTATACAAAAAATCCAATAGAAAAAAACTATCAAATTTTAACAAAACAAGAACAAATTGAAGAAGAAATTTTTTTGGGATTAAGATTGAATGATGGCTTAGATTTTGACTTAATTAATAAAAAATACAATATTGATATTTTTAAAAAATACCAATATCTATTTGACAAATTTTCCAAAAACGGCTTTATGACTCTCACCCACAATGGCATAAAACTAACCAAACAAGGTATTTTATTGTCTAATGAAATTTTATGCGAATTTATAGAAATCTAATAAATGCTAAAGTTTGTTTAAAAACTCAAACATTTATTAGATTATTTCCAATCAGTATTTATTTTTTATTTTCAATTAGGTTTTTGAATTTTTCGTAATCTTCTATTGTGTCGATACCGGTGGGGTTGAGGGTTGTTATTGCAATTTTTATTTTCATACCGTTTTGCAAAGCTCTTAGTTGTTCAAGGCTTTCTTGTTTTTCTAAATTTGTTTGAGACAGTTGTGTCATTTTAATTAAAGAATCTTTTTTGTAACCGTATATTCCAATATGAGCGTAATATGGAGATTGGTTTTCATTTCTTTCAAAAGGTATAGGACATCTTGAAAAATATAGGGCGTTGAAATTGTTATCAAAAACACATTTTACACAATTTGGGTTATTAATTTGGTCTTTGTCTTTTATTTCTCGAACAAGTGTTGAAATATCAGCACCATCAGATAGAGCTTCTATTGTCATATCAATTACATCAGGTGTAATCTGAGGTTCATCTCCTTGCAAGTTTAAAACATAATCAAATTCAGGATGTCTTGATACAACTTCTGCTATTCTATCAGAACCGCATTTGTGATTGGGCGATGTCATTTCGCAAACTCCACCAAATTCTTCAACAGCAGATTTTATTCTTTCGTCATCTGTTGCAACAATTACTTCTTGAGCTAGTTTTGATTTTTTAGCAGCTTCATATACATATTGTATAATTGGTTTGTTGTTAACTTTTAATAATGGTTTTGCCGGTAATCTGGTTGATGAGTATCTTGCCGGAATGATTATTACTGTTTTTTTCATGAGCTTCCTCTTTTTAGTAGTATTTTTGTCCCAAAGATATAACTTTCTTTTGAATTTCATCTATCAAATCTTTTTCATCAGGTTCAATAGACAAAAATCTCTCGTATGCAATAAGTGCATTTCTTTCATCTTTGATTTTTTCATAAGATTTTCCCAATTGGTAAAATGCCATATACAAAGAAGAATCAAGATTGATTGCTTTTTGCAAATCAATTATTGCAGCTGCATTTCTATTCATGGCATCATAAGATAACGCTCTGTAATAATACAATTGAGCACTTTCGGGGAATTTTTTTACACCTTCATCCAGAATTTGTGAGGCTTCAAGATATTTGTTTTCTTCAAATTTTGAATAAGCGTTATTAATATACCTTGTCACTAATTTTTGTTTTACAAAAGGAAGAAGATTTGTTGCTTTTATATTTGTAGAATCCAATTTTATTGCTCTATTTAAATTGTAATAAGCCGTTTCAAAACTATCCAATTCCATATAAACCAACGCCAAACTATAATACAAATCAGAGTCTGTCGGTGAAAGTTTGATTGCTTCTTTGTAATATTGAATAGCAGCAGTCGGCGTTTCCAGAAGTTTGTATGTGTTTGCAATTGCATAAAAAGTTTTTGAATCTTTTTTTTCTATTTTTAAATAGTTATTCAATAATGTATTGTATTCTACATATTTTTTCGGATTTTTGGTTTGAAAAGTTTTTAATTCTTGAGCAATTTTTCTTTGCTCGTATTCTTTTTGCAATTTTTCTTTTTGAAGTTTTTCTTGTTTTTCTTGTTGGAGTTTTGCTTCAGCTTTTTGTTTTTGTTCCAATTCTTGTTGAAGCTTTTGTTCTTTTTCTTTTTTTAATTTTTCTTCTTTTATTTTTTGTTGCCTTTGTTTTTCTTCTTCAATTTTAATTTGTGCTTTTCTTTTTAGCTCTTGTTGTTCTTTTTCTTGTTTTTCTTTTAGTGCTTGTTGTTTTTTGAGCTTAGCTTCTTGTTGAGCTCTCTTTTTTGCTTCTTGTATTTCTTTTTGTTTTCTAATTTTTTCTTGTTCAAGCTCTAATTCTTTTTGTTTTTTTAGCTCCAATTCTTTTTGCTTTTGCAATTTTATTTGAGCAATTCTTTCTTGTTCTTCTTTTATTTTTTGTTGTTTAAGCTCTTCTTGTCTTGCTATTTCTTGTTGTCTTAGAATTTCTTGTTGTTTTTGGTATTCGATTTGTCTTCTTTCTTCTTCTTCCATTTGAAAAGCAAGCCTTCTAAAGTCATTCGCTCCATCATCGCCAAATTCATCCAAAAAACGAGCAAACTCAATGCAATCGTCTTTTGTGACAGTGTAGCTGAGTTTATCAAAGTGAATCTTTTTTAATATAGAAGCCAAAGGAAGTTTGTTTTCAAGAAGCTTGTATATACCATATTTTGCTTGCTTAGAAGATGGATCTTGTTTTAGAATTTCTACATATTCTTTGTATGCAGAATTAAGATTTCCGTCTTTTGCAAGAGCTTTTGCTTTTGTTGTTCTGATTTGAGTATCATTCTTTTTTTGAAAAAGTATAATATCTGCCAATTTTATTGCATCATTTGTACAGTTGTCTTCGTAAAACAAATCTAATAAATAATATTTTAAAAATATGTCTTCAGGGTTTGCCTGCAAAGCTTTTAGAAAACTTCTATATGAATCTTCTCTTTTTCCGAGTTTTACTTGTACATTTGCTAATGTTTCATAGAAATTGTTTGCTTCATATTTGTTTGTTGGAGTTGCAAAATTTAGGATGATTTCTTCAACTTGTCTTAATAGTGAAAAATCATCAGTATTTTCAATCAGTAAAGACAAATATTCTAGAGCCATTATGTTTTTGTCTTCTTTTATGTATATTTTTGCAAGTTTAAACAAGACAGAAGTATTGGTATCATCGTATTTTAGTGAATTTTTGTAATATTGGACAGTCTTTTTAATTGGTCTTTTTGTATTAAAACAAATATCGCCCAATAATTCGTAGCATTTTGATACTTTGTAATTTTCTTCAATCAAAGAATTTAGTTCATAAACCGCAGCATTGTATTTTTGCTCTTGTATTAAACGAAAAACATCGCTGAATCTAAAGTCTTTTGTATAGTCTATTTTTTGTTGGAGAATTATTTTATCTAATTTTTGTTTTGATTTTATGTATTCTGCAGATTTTTTGTTCGTCAAATAAGACATCTCGCCACGCAAAGTATCAAACTCGATAGTTTTGTTGTCTTGAGCGAAAGAGGGAGTATTTAATACAAAATATAGACAGATAAATAAAGTTAAAAAGTATTTTATACAAATTCTCAAATAATTCTACCTCATGTCAATTTTCCTCATTTTACTATAAAAACAAGAAAAAATGAATAAACAAAAAGGTAAATTTTCGTTTCATTGTTGCATTTTAATTTTATACGTTTAAAATATACATTATGAATAAAAAATTTATATTGGTTTTTAGTGCAACGATGATTATGGCTTCTTTTATACAAACAGAAGCAAAAATGAGTTCGCAATCGTACAAGCTCTACAACAGTGCAATTGCTCAGGAACAAGCAGGAAACTATTCTCAGGCATTGGAATACATTAAAAAAGCACTTGTGTATTCACCTGATGATACTATACTAAATATCAAAGTAGCCGGTTTGTATGAGAACTTGAGCCAAAGGCAAGAAGCAATTTCTGCCTACAAAAAAGCAATTTCATTAAGACCCGAAGACGGTTTTTTGTATATAAGTTTGGGTAATTTGTATATGCAATTATACGATTACAAAAACGCTCTTGATTATTACGAAAAAGCTCAAACTCTCGTTGGGGATTACAAATACAATTACATCAACATTGCAAATGCAAGAAGTTTGCTAAACGACACAAAAGGTGCTATTGAAGCGTACAACAAATTTCTAGAAGCATATCCAAACAATCTGGAAGGTCAAAGTGCAATTGCAAATATTTATCTGGAAGAAAAAGACTACGATAAATCAATAGAATATTTTGCAACAGCACTAAGAACAAATCCGGAATCTTTTAGGGATTATTCAAATTATGGACTTGCACTGTTGAGAAAAGGTGACTATGCAAAAGCAGAAATAGCCTTCAAAAGTGCAGTTGGAATAAACAAAAATGATTCAGTGAGCTATGCAAATTTGGGCGTTGTACAAATGAAGCAAGACAAATTTGATGAAGCAATGAATTCTTTTCAAAAAACTCTGGAACTGGATCCCGATCTCAATGCAATCAGATTTGATTATGCAGTTTTATTAACACAAAAAGGTCAAACAGATAGAGCTATTTCGCAGTACGAGGCATTTATCGGCGAGTATCCTGATTCTATTCAGGCTTATATAAATATGGCAAAATTGTATCTGGATAGCCAAAATTATCAAAAAGCAACAGAAGTTCTCGAAAATGCGAACAAGTTGAAACCTAATGACTTGAATATAAAATTAGAACTTGCAAAAACATACCAAAACAATGGTGATTTTGCAGATGCTCTAAAATACTATGGAGAAGTATTAACCCTTGATAAAACCAATATTGTTGCTCAATACAACAAAGCAATCGTAAAAACTCAACTTGGTGAATATCAAACAGCCTCTGAAATTTACAGTCAACTTTTAAAAGTCGATGATAGTTTGTTATCTAAAAACAATATTTCAAAAACAGACATAAAAAATGATTCTATAACAAACGATATACTCACTGCTCAAAGTTACTATACAAATGGCGACTACAAAAAAGCAAGAAATATGTATATGAAACTTTTGGGCGTTACAGATGATGATTACAGGGTTTATATAGGGCTTGCCGATACTTCTTTGGCTCTAAATATGCATGCTTATGCAAAAGATTACTATGAAAAAGCAATTCAATTAGACAATACAGACAAAAACGCTCTAGCACATTATGCAGAAGTTCTATATCAATTAAAAGATTATGATTTAGCTTTGGGCGTTTTGGATAAAGCAATCGACAACGATAAAAAAGATGACAAATTGTACTATAATAAAGGTTTAATCAATTACGAACTCAAAAACTACAATTTAGCCCAAGCAAATGTTCAAGAAGCCCTTAATCTAAACAATAACGAGGCTGATTATTATTATCTTTTGGCTTTAATTTTAGAAGCAATAGATAACAAACCGAAAGCAATTGAAACTTTTAATATTTTTCTTGAAATGTCAAATGATGAAAATTTAAAAGCTGAAGTCAAAAACCACATAAAAAAACTAATGCCTGAAGAAGAAACTCAAGAAATAAAACCGGAAGAAAAAGTCCAAACAAATGAAGAAAGCAATTAGTCTTTTATTTTTGGGGTGTTTTCTATTTTTACCGTCTTATGCTTTTAAAAAGAAAAAGCTGCCGACGAGTTTGATTTTGACTTCTTTTGACCCTTTGGTTAAAGATGGTTTCGATGTAAAAATTCAAGAAGATAGATATTTTAAAAAAGGTGAAAAAATATATTTTTTAATACAAAACCCAAATGGCTTTGCATCTGACTATATAAAATATCAAATCATAAAACAAGACGACAATGCACATATTGGCGGATATTCCAGATTTTTAAACAAAACCGCAAAATTAAAAAATAAAAATTACTTTAGTGATTACTTTGTTTTGTATCAAAAAGGCAAATATTATCTTCAAGTTTTTGATATTACAGACACAAATCACTGGTTAAATTTGGAAGGATTTATGGTAATTGATTAAAGATATTTTTAAAACAATAAAAAACTTTATAGAAGATTTCGGTTTTGATATATACAACAAACTTTTTTCTTCAAAATACGTTTTAAAAGGCAAATGTAAAAAATGTGGGGCTTGTTGTCGAAATATTTTATTTTCTACAAAAGAAGGGTATGTAAAATCTGAAGAAATTTTTAAACAAATGCAAAAGAAATACAAATACTACAGGAATTTTAGAATTTCCGGCGTAGTATCTGAAAAACAAGATTTTCAAAATGGTGCATTGACTTTTGAATGCAAATTTATTTCAAAAAACAACAAATGCAAAATTTACCCATTAAGACCAATTTTTTGCAGAGATTATCCAAATGTGATACCGGAATTTATCTACAATGGTGTCACAATGTTGGATGAGTGCGGTTATTATTTTGATGTTGATAAAAAGTTTGATAGTTATCTAAAATAATTATTCAACTTTTTCTATTACGCCGCCTACAATCACTACATCATTGTCATACAATACAACAGATTGTCCCATTGCTATTGATTTTTGATACTCGTCAAATGTGATTTTTATATTGTCATTATCAATTATTTCAAAAGTAACTTCTGTTGGCTCTTGGGTAGAGCGAATTTTTGCTGTAACTTTGTTTTGAACTTTATTGAGATTGTTAAATCTGGATAAAGACAAGATATTTAGCCTGTTTGCATACAAGACATTTTTAAACGTTTTGTCTTTTGGTCCAATTACAACTTCGTTTGTATCTTTTCTTAATTCCAAAACATACATAGGTTCACTCGCTGCAATTCCAATACCTTTTCTTTGTCCTATTGTATAATTCCAAATACCTTTATGAGTACCGAGAACTTTTCCTTCTGTATCAACAATATTGCCTTCTTTTTCTTTTACGTTTAACAATTCATTGTAATCGCCTTCGTAGAAATCTTGGCTATCAGGTTTGTCAGCAGAATCAAGCCCAAAGTCTTTTGCTATTTGTCTTATTTGTTCTTTGTTATATTCACCCAAAGGAAGCATAATTGAAGCCAATTGTTCTTTAGTCAAACGATACAAAAAGTACGATTGGTCTTTTTTTGAATATACACCTCTTTTTAGAACATATTCATCATTTTCTTTTTCAACTCTAGCATAATGACCGGTTGCAAAATAATCGAACTCAACTCCGTTCATTTTTGCAATATGAGGCAAAACACCAAATTTTACCAACGCATTACACCAAATACAAGGGTTTGGGGTTCTACCTTGTATGTATTCAGATTTGAAATATTTTAAAACAATTTCTTCATATTGAGAAGCACAATCAAAAACATGGAATGGGATATCCAATTGCTGTGCAATTTTTCTTGCTGCATCAATGTCTTCTTTTTCATGAGGTCCAAAACATGCATTTTTCTTGTGTTCTTGAAAAGCCATGCCTTTTATTTCACGATTTCCCCAAATCGCCATTGTAGCACCAATTACATTGTAACCTTTATCTTTTAAGAGTTTTGCACATACAGAACTGTCTACGCCACCCGATAAACCAACTAAAATTGTTTTGTTTGTCATTTCTTCTCCAAAATTATTACGAAAGAAATTATATCATAAATATGTTTTTATATTGACATCGAAATAGAAATGGTATGTTGCAAAATTTAAATTGATATTGATTTTTTATTTTTTTTGTTTTAAGAATAAAAGTATGAAAAATATTTTAACAGCTATTACTACATTTTCTTGTTGTTGTTCTAAGTAAAAAGAACTTAGAATTTTTAAGCTGTTAGATTTTATAGATTATATTTTTAAGTTCTTTAAAAAAGTGTTTTTAAAGGCTTATTTTTTATGCAAAGGAAAATATTATGAAGATTAACAACTCGCAATCACCAACATTTAAAAGCAACTTGTCACCATTGTCAAATACACTGTACACACTGCAAAACAATGACATGCTAAATGCATCATTTATTGATATTTTTGCAATGGATACCCCAAGAACCATTGTTGAATTTAATAACAGAGGCAAAAATGCAGGTATAGAAATGGGATTTAGAGAATACACGGGAACTTTTATTGCAGAATTTTCTGCAACAGTTTTTGCACTTTTGTTTTCCAAAATGTATTCAAAGAAAAATAACAAAATAAATCCGAACTCTTGGGCTACGAACAACTCAATCGAAACTTTTACTTCAATTTTTGAAAAATCAAACAAAACACCGAAAGATTTTGTAGAAAAATCGCTAACTTCAATTTCGGGCTTGGCCGGTAAAACCATAAACAAATACCAAAACAACTCTAAAGAAACAGTCGATAATTTGGTAAAATTAATAACAGACAATACTCTAGATAAAAAGCAAACAAAAGAAATTTTAACAAACACACAAGATGCAATCATTCAAAATCTAAAAGCCGATAGCAATATATTTTTAAAATCAGAAAATAAAGAGTTTTCTTCAAATTTGTCCCACATGCTAAGAGATATGGTAGATTTGGGCAAAAATGTATTTTTTAAAGAAGGAGTAGACTACAAAGAAGCAACTTCAAAACTAAAAAATCTGAACAAGTCAAGAATCGCTTTTGCAATTCCGTTGTCAATGGGGCTTGCTATTACAAATCAGTACATAAATAGAAAATTAACAAAAAAACGCACCGGAATAGACAATTTTGTCGGAGAAAATGACTACACTTCTAATGTATCTTCAAAAAATCAAAAAAGTAAAGAAAAAGGTTTGTTGGCAAAAAAATGCTTATCGGCAGGAGTTTTTCTCGCTATGTTATATAAAGTCATGGGACTAAAAAAACCATCTGATTTAATAAACAAACTTGAATTTACAGGTGCTGCAACAGGCGGAAATGCTATAAAAACGATTTATGGCACATTGATTTTGGGAAGAATTTTTGCATCAAAAGATTCAACAGAATTGAGAGAAACAACAGTGAGAGATTACTTGGGATTTTTGTCTTGGCTTGTTTTGGGCGGATTTGTTGCAAAAGGAGTAGGGCAAGCATTTGACCCCAAACAAAAAAATTTGTTCAATGTAGCAAAAAAAGGCACAGGAATAGGACATTGGCTAAAAGATGTGTCTTTAAAATCTCAAAAAGAACTTATTGCACAAGGTGGAAATATCAAACAAAATCTAAAAAAATTAAACATAGCACAACTATCAGGCATGGCATATAGCGCTGTTATGCTAGGTGTTTTGCTTCCAAAATTAAACATCTGGATGACAAAACATCAAAAACCAAAAAACTCAGATAAAAAAGAAAATTTAGTATTTACAAAAAACATTACTATTGACGATTTTATAAAACAAACAAAAAATGTGATAAAATAATATTATGTGTGGAAATTGTAATAAAAAAGAAAATTTTGAATACAAGTCTTGTGCTGATTGTATGAAAACTATTTGTGACAACTGTATAGAAAAGCAATACAACCAATGCCAATGTAATAAAAACTGTGTTTGTAAAAATAAGTTTGACAAATGTAGTCATTTAAGATAAATTAATTCAAAAAGGTTAAATCAAATGAACAAAAATTCAAGAAAATTTATGCAAATGCCAATGATGATGATGCAAATGATGATGCGTCATATTTTTGGCAGTGAAAAATTTTCTCGAATGTGATTTTTAAACATTTATTATATTTTTCAAAAACTGCCAAGAAAAAGGCAGTTTTTTTGTTATGAGTTTTAGTCCGAAAGAAAGAAAAAATGCTTAAAATCAACAATACAACAACACCAACAAAAAACAATAATAATGTCAATTTTAAAGGTGCAAATACATTAAACGGAATTACAAAAGTTGCAGATGTATTTTTAAAATCGCAAGAAAACTTATCTTCAACAAGATTTATACAAGATACAGCTACAAACTGGTTTCCAAAAGCCATTGTATCAAGAAGCAAAGAAGATTTTGCAGAGATGAGTTTTTTAGAATTTTTAGAATCCGGAATATTTTATTTTGCTTTGCCTATTTTTGGCGAAAAACTATTTAGAAACGGGGTTTTTAAAAATTTAATCCCAAAAAACATAAGAAACACCGTAAATGAACAACTTCCAAAAACAATAAAAGAAATTTCTCAAAACAAAAATTTAACAAAAGAAGTAAAAGATTCTGCAATAGCAACAAAAGCAGGAATACTTCTTGCTTGCAGCTTGATTCCCGTTGCTGAATTTACGCTCAGTTTTGCGAAAAATTATTTTACTTTAAAAACGTTTAAAAAAAGCAATTTCGATAACATTGCAAAATTAGATAAAAATAATAAAATAGAAGAAGACAAATCTCAACAAGAAAAAGTTGAAAAAAATGCAATAAAACATTTTAAAATCGCAGGTGCAATTTCAGCTCTTGGTATAGGTGCAGGAATTTTACTTGCAACTAAAGGTAAAAACACAAAAACCGGTCAAAAAATTTCAAAAGCTATATTAGAACCCGGAAAAACATTGAACAATTTTTTAACAAACAAAAAATTAAAAAGCAAAGACTCACTTAAATTTTTAAATTCAATCAGTCTTGATTTTGAAAACAACAAAGGAAAACTCGCTCTAAGCAAAGGACAATTGGGACTAACTGCAATAATTGGGCTTTTTGGTTATTCAAAAGCAGCAGAAGACAGAGGAAAATTAGACAAAAAAGAAGTTTGGACAAGAGTACCTTTAGTTGTTTTTTATACAATTTTTGGCTCAGAATTGTTCGAAAAAGGATTTTCAAAACTTTTGTCAAAGAAAAACGCTTTCCCAGATTTAATTAAAAAAGGAAATGATGGAAAATTAATCATACCAACAAGAGATGAATTGCCAAAAATAGCAGCAAAATTAGCACAACAAAATAAAACAACTGCAAATAGCGAGCTTAGTAAATTAACAAAACAAAAAGCTCTTATCAGTGCCATTCCGTACGCATTTTCATTGTTGTTTATGGGCTTTAGTTTGTCGTTACTTACAAGAATCTTTACACAGTATCGCTACAACAAAGACCACAAAACCGAAAACAAAAATTTAGAAACAGGTCTGGTTTTTGGAAAAAATGTTGCAGATTTTAAAAATTTTATCAAGCAAAATAATTGACTACCCATTATCCTTGTAGTTTAATTTAATAATACACACAGCTTCCGAAGACGCAGGAGTATTATGGATTTAATTAACAAAATCAAAGAATTAAAAAAAGAAAAAAATGCAATTATCTTGACTCATTGCTACCAAAGAGTAGAAATAGATGAAGTTTCTGATTATGTTGGCGATTCTTTATATTTAAGCAAAATGGCAGCAAAAACAACTGCGGATATAATTTTGTTTGCAGGCGTTTATTTTATGGCACAAAGTGCAAAACTTCTTTCACCAAATAAAAAGGTTTTACTGCCAAACATGTCATCGGGCTGCATTATGGCAGATATGATAGATGTTGAAAATTTGAAAATTTTTAAAGAAAAACATCCAAATATTCCTGTCGTATGTTATATAAATTCTACAGCTGAGGTAAAAGCTCACTGTGATGTTTGTTGCACAAGTTCAAATGCTATAGAAGTTGTAAAGAACTTGGGTGCAAAAGAAGTATTGTTTGTTCCTGATACATACTTGGGGACTTATGTTCAATCGCAATTGCCTGATATAAAAATCACGACATTTAATGGTTTTTGTCCAACACATTTAAGAATCAGAGTAGAAGATATAAACCAAGCAAGAAAAGACTACCCAAACGCTTTGATTTTGGCACATCCGGAATGTCACAAAGAAGTTTCAAAACTGGCAGACTTTGTCGGCTCAACCAAAGAAATAATGGAATTTAGTAAAAAATCCGATAAAAAACAATTTGTTATTGCAACAGAAAAAGGTGTTGTGGATAGATTAAACAGAGATTCAAAAAAAGAAAATTGGAACAAAGAATTTATTTTAATCAATGAAAATATTGTTTGTCCAAATATGAAAAAAAATACTCTAGAAAATATTTATCAAACTTTATTAGATGAAAAAAACGAAATAACAATCGACAAAGAAATCGCTAAAAAAGCAACCGAATGCATAGAAAAAATGTTTCTTGTAAACGGTTGCAATAAATAAAACAAAAAAATTAATTATTTTTTGTATACACGTTCAAATTTATCACCAGAAGGAAAGCGAGTAATAGTAGATGTTGTTTCGCCATCTTCGTCAAAATTTTCAATATAAGCATCACCTGTAGGATATTCCATTGTTCTTGTTTTTAGCGTGCCATTTGGGTAAAATTCTCTAGTGACAATATTTCCGCTTGGTTTTTGTTTTATTATCACAGTTGTTTTTTCAACATTATGCGAAGATGAATTGTTTTCATTTTGCACACTATTGTTCTTTTTTAAATTAATTTTTCCAAAAGATAAATTATTGATTTTTGAAAGCATTTTTCCTCCCTTTTTTTTAAAATATATACTCTCTTAAATTAATCGAATAAAAAATCTCCGTCTAGCGGAGATTAAATGGTGCCCTGGGCCAGACTTGAACTGGCACGAAGTTATTAGCCTCATCGGATTTTAAGTCCGACGTGTCTACCGATTCCACCACCAGGGCAAAATATATGTGATTTTCAAGCACCTGCGTGCTAGACAATAATACAATAAAAAAATATTATTGTCTAGTATTTTTTTATTTTAGCTATTTGCTGATTTTTCAATAATTTCGTTCATAGCGTCAACCATTTCATCAACATCGATTCCATGAACTTTTGCCCCTGCTTCCAAATTTTCAAATCTTGCTGCAGCACAACCGATACAACCCATACCGAATTTTGCAAATACTTCTAGCGTTTCAGGATGAGCTGTAACTATATCCATTATTCCCATATCTTTTGAAATTTTTGTCATATTTTTTTGCCTTTTTTAAATTTTACATTAATAAAATACCATGGATAATAAAAAATTTGCAACACTTTATTGCGTTGGGCTTAATGAAATTAAAAGTAAATATAGAAGAAGTAAATTCACTTTTAATCCAAAGAAAATAAGTCTATTGGTCAGACTCAAAATTCTTTTTCAGTAATTTTTCAAAATCTGAAGGTTTGATATCTTTGATAAAGTTTTTGAATTCTTGTGCTTCTTGTTCATCTTTTTCAATGTCTGTTGAAATAAGTCCCATTGCAAGAACATTAGAAGTAACAAAAATCGAAACATTTGCACGAAGTGCGATTGCGATAGCATCAGAAGGACGTGCATCTATAGTTAATTCTTTATCCAGTTTTTCATTGTACATATAAACGCTTGCAAAATATGTTTGGTCTTCTACGTTATTTATTTCTACTTTTGTAATTTTGTATTCAGTTGCTTCTGCCATATTTACAAACAAATCATGAGTCAAAGGGCGAGAAGATGGAATATTTTCAATTTTTCTAATAATTGCACTTGCTTCAACAGAACCTATCCAAATCGGAAGCGCTTTTCTGTTGTTTAAGTCATTTAACACAACAATCGGCGAACCTGTCCTTGTATCAAGTGCTATTCCCATAACTTTCATTTCTATCATTTGGTTTTCCTTTTTATTCTTTTAGAATTATAACATTAAATTTTACAATTTTATATTTTTTTATGATTTATTGTATAATACAAAAAGAGGAATTTATTATGGAATATAAAAACATCTTATCGTTTATAGAAGAGAAAACAAAAGAACAAGAAAACCACATAGCTCTTGGTATTCGCTCTAGTTTAGGTTGGAGCGAAATGACGTTCAAGGGATTAGGGGTATTATCAAGGAGACTTGCCAGCTACTTAATTGATTTGGGCATAAAAAAGGGTGATAAAGTCGCAATATTATCAGAATCTATGCCTGAATTGGGTGCAACATTGTTTGCAAACGTATTAGCAGGTGCTGTCAGCGTTCCATTGGATATAAAATTAACTATCCACGAATTGAATCATATTTTATCAGATTGCATGCCAAGAGTGATTTTAGCTTCCAGTTCGCACTTGAATGATGCAATAAAACTAAAATCAATGATAGGTTCAATTGAGCACATAATCATTATTGATGGCAAAGGTGCAAACAAAGACTATACAAATCTAAGAACTCTAGAAGACATGCCGGACAAAAAATGGCGTCACAGAAGTCTGGATAAAACTGCACTGATTGTATATACATCAGGCACAACGGGAAACCCAAAAGGCGTTGAGATTACATATAGAAATATTTTTTCTCAAGTAATTGCAATCGGAAAATGTTTCAATTTTACACCAAATGATGCAATGTTATCGATTCTGCCTATGAATCATTTGTTTGAAATTTCTGTCGGTTTTATGTCATTTTTAAACAAAGGTGCTTCAATATATTATTCCAACAGCTTGAAACCAAAAGATATCTTCCCTATTATGCAAGAAAAGAAAATAAGTTTTATGGTTGGAGTTCCTGCATTTTTAAAATTATTAAAAACCACTCTGGAAGCAGAAATAAAACAATATGGCCCATTTAAAAAAGCGTTTTTTGAATTCAAATTTTTAATTTCCAGAACAATAAAAAATCGTCCTCTAGCTAGATTGATGTTTAGAGAACTAAGAAACAAATTCGGCAGAAAGTTTAAAGGTTTTATGTCGGGTGGTGCACCTTTAGATATTGATGTTGCAAAATTCTTTGAATATATTGGTCTTCCGATTTATGAAGTATATGGACTATCAGAAGCAAGTCCTATTATCACAATGAACACAGAAAAACACAAAAGAATAGGCTCTGTCGGAAAACCGATCTACAATGTAAAAGTAAGACTAGACAAAGAAACAAAGGAATTGCAGGTTAAAGGTGATAATATAATGAAAGGTTATTACAACAAACCTGAATTAACAAAAGAAGTAATAACGCCTGATGGTTGGTTAAGAACAGGTGATGTTGCAAAAATCGATTCCCACGGATATATTTATATAACAGGTAGAATTAAGAATATGATTGTATTGTCCGGTGGAAAAAAAGTATTTCCTGAAGAAGTAGAAGCGGTTCTTGCTCAAAGTCCAATAATAGAAGAAACGATGGTGTATTCAGAAACTATAAAAGCCGGTTCTAAAAAAGGCACAGAAGGAATAGTTGCAAAAGTTCACCCTAAAAAAGAAATTCTAGAAAAATACCCTGACGACTTAGAATTGGAAAAATTGATAAAATCAGAAGTTAAAAAACTATCTTTAGAATTGTCCAGTTATAAACGACCGACAACCGTGATTGTTACGAGAACACCACTACCAAGAACAGGAATTTCTAAAGTTTCCAGAAAAAAAGCAAAAGAAAAACAAGCTGTATAACATTAAAACCGAACTAAAAGTTCGGTTTTTTAATTTGCAATTAGTTCTATTTCTTTCATATAAGGAATGGTCGTATTGTTTATTTTATGCGTAATTTCATCTGTTAAAATACAAGGAACATCAAATAATTCAGAATATTCTTTTAGCAATGGAAGAATTTCTTTTTTGTCTACATAAAAATCACCAAAAATTATGCCTTTTATTTTTGATTTTAGATTTTTGCATCTAAAAATTTCGTATATCATTTTATCGATTTTATACAATGGCTCATTTAAATCTTCCAAAAACAATACAACATTGCATTCAGGCAAAAAATATTCACCCGATAACATGCTCACCAAACTGGATAGATTTCCGCCCCAGAGTCTGCCTTTTAATTTGCCTTTTTTTATTGTTGTAAAATCAATTTTAAAACTTTCGTTTCTTATTATCTCGATATTTTTCTTTAAATTTTCAACAAAACCATTTGTCATCATTAGACCGTGAAAACATTTTGCATTTGTTTTTTTAGATAGCATCATTAACAATATTGTTGCATCAGAAGATGCAAGATACATTTTGTTTGTATTTTTTATTTTATTAAAATCAATATAATCAATCGTCCTAATTGCACCATATCCACCACGCACAGACAAAATCAAATCGACTTCATCATCTAAAAATGCATTCATAAAGTACTCGGCACGATTTTTGTCAGTATCGGATAAATAATTTTTAGAAGCTTTTTCGTCGTAGAATTTTTTTATAGTAAAATTTTTGCTTAAAATTTCTATTTTTGCATTTAAATCGTCAAAATCTCTTATTTTACCTGATGGAGCAACCAGAGCTATTGTTTTAATTTCATTCATAAAAAAATTATATAAAAATTTTTTTATTGATACAAGTTTTAAAAGTATGATAGAATTTTTATAAAAAAGGAGCAAATATGAAAGAAGTAATACAATATCAAACAAAGGGTACTTGTTGCAAAATGATGAATATTGAGCTTGAAGATGAAAAAATAAAAAATATTGAATTTTTGGGCGGTTGCAACGGAAATTTAAAAGGCATAAAAAATCTTGTAATTGGGATGAATATTGAAGATGTTATAAACAAACTCTCAGGTATTCACTGCGGCGACAAATTAACCAGCTGTCCTGACCAATTAGCAACTTGCTTAAGAGAATACGTCAAACAAAAAACAACAGTATAAACCAAAAAGCCGCAAATATTTGCGGCTTTGAAATTTTTCCATCTTCCTTTGCTATTGTTTAATTTTATCGTCTTTGATAATTAATCTCTTGTTTCTTACATATATATAAAGTATATCGAAAACAAAAAATTGACTACTTTACTTTATTTTGTTACATTTCTTAATGTTTCAGCAGAACATAAATTATTGAAAAAATTAACTTTCTTTACAAATTTGTCGAATTGTTAGAAAAATTCTATAATTCTGATATGGATAAAGATACACAAGCACAAAAACGTTGGTATGATTCAAAGCCTTATGCAAACAATGTTCTATCGATTTTGAAGGAACTTTCTATACAGTCGCATTATGACATTGCAAGAGAAGTTTTAAAAATCATTGAAGCAATAAAAATAAACTCAAGAGAGAAGTCTGAACTTCCTTTGAGTTTGGGGATAAACAGGGTTTTGGGTTTGTATTCGCAAAGTTACAAAAGAAGATGGTACGACAGAAACCTTCCTATTAATCGCATATTTAAGAGTGCTTCCAGTTTGCAAGAACAGGATTTTCAGAATATAATGCAAGGTATATACACAAGTTTGAAGGCTGAAAATGATGACCAATGAAGAAATAATTTCTGATATGCAAAAAGTTATTTACCAAATGAAATTGGACGATATAGAAGAAAATCCGGAATCAGAATTTGAGATGTTCGACTGTAGTGCTTGTGCAAAAACTATGCCTCTTGCAGGTTCTATTCAATATTCGAAATACAGACTGTGCAACGATTGTGTTTTAATGTATGAATTAGCTCTAAAATTGGGCAAAATAAAAAACATAGAAGAATTTATGAAAATTACAGAAGAAAAACGCCTCGAAGCCATGTGTGACTACATAAAACAAGACAAATTAAAAGAAGAAAATTAAAAAATGAAAAACATTATTTTACTCGGCTCAACAGGTTCGATTGGCACACAAACTCTAGATGTTATTGAAAAATTAAAAAACGAGTTCAACATTGTTGCACTTGCTTGCGGAAACAACATTGAACTATTAAAACAACAGATAAAGAAATTTCACCCAAAATATGTTTGTGTTCAAAATCAAGAAAAAATTAAAGAATTAAAAAATGAATTTTCAGATATTGAATTTTTGTATGGTGAAAATGGACTTATTGAACTTGCTTCTTTAGATAATTATGATATTTTAGTTTCTGCAACAAACGGAATAATTTCTGTTAGAGCAACTTTAGAAGCAATAAAGAAGAAAAAAACAATAGCTCTTGCAAACAAAGAAACTCTTGTTATGGCAGGGGATATTGTGATGAGTGAAGCCAAAAAGAACAACGTAAAAATTTTGCCTATAGATTCGGAACACAGTGCGATTTTGCAATGTTTGAGTCGATTTGAAGATAATTTTTCAAAACGTCTTTGGATAACAGCTTCAGGCGGGCCGTTTCTCAACAATACAAAAGAAGAAATGAAAAATTTTACAGTAAAAGACGCACTGAATCATCCTCGCTGGGCAATGGGCAAAAAAATAACCGTCGACTGTGCAACGCTTGTGAACAAAGGATTGGAAGTTATTGAAGCACATCATCTATATAACTACGAATACGAAAATATAAAAGTCGTTATTCATCCGCAAAGCATCGTTCATTCTTTTGTAGAGTTTGTTGATGGTTCATTTTTAGCACAAATGGGCGTACCTTCTATGCATATTCCAATACAATATGCACTTACTTATCCAAAAAGGCTTTCGGGAATAAAAAGCGACAGCTTTAATCCTATAGGAAACAAATTGGAATTTTTTGAGCCGGATACAGAAAAATTTCCTCTTTTAAAATTAACTATAGAATGCGGAAAACAAGGCGGGATTATGCCAGCTATATTAAATGCGGCAAACGAAGTTGCGGTTTATAAATTTTTGAATAATGAAATAAATTTTACCGATATTGAAAAAATAGTATTCAAAGAAGTAGAAAAACACAACAATATCAAAAACCCCACACTTGATGAGATTTTTGAAATTGACAAAAAAATAAGAAAAGAGCTAAAATAATTTTTTCATTTTTTACATAAAAATATAGGCACAAAAAGCAAAAAATGACGTACAACAAACAATAACAGCTGTTGTATATACAATCGCCTTTCTTTCATCTGAATCAAAATCATTAATATCCAGTTGTTTGGAAATAAATTCACCACCAGGAAAACTTTTTTCGCTAGACATCTATAAACCCCATTTTAAATATAAACATTTAATGCCCAAAAGACAAAAAACATAACATTCTAGGCAGTACCGCTCGTGATTAAATTTCCATTTAAGCTATTAAAGAACATATACTTAGATACTTTTGGCTTAATACCTTGAAGTTTAAGTATTTTTGTTGTTTTAGATGTAGTTTCGTCATATTCTTCATACTGAAAAGGGATTGCGTATGAATATTTTAAAGATTTTGTTTTTATATTGTTTTTATAAAAATTGTATCGCAAAGGCACAAAATCAGAGTTGAGAGCATATTTGTTTGTATCAAATAAAATTTCTTGTTTAGAATTTTTGTTATTTTTAAAATAGCTTTCCATTTTTCCATTTTTCGAATATCTGATTTGTTCTAAAAGATTTCCTTTTTTATCAAATTTTTGATATTGTTTTAGGGTTGTTTTATTTGAATTAAAAAGTCTATCCAGTAATTTTTTGTCATATACATCAATTTTGTACTCAAAATCGTCTTTGTATAATTTGATTTTTGATACGTCACCGTTTTTTATACTTGTTTCCATTTGCAATTCATTATTATAATTGAAAGTTTTAATCGTTTTTTTGCCTCTATCAATCAACAAAAAAGAATTTTTTGGCAATTTTTTGTTACACAAAAAACCGGAAACAAGCACTCCGGCATCCAAAATTGCATCAGAGACCACAGATGCTATTTCACCTTTTGAAGTTTCAAATTCAACTTTTTTAAGAAATGATTCTATATTTTTGTAATTTTCTTTAAAATCTTTTTGAAAATCATTTTTTACTTCACTCTTAAAAGGATTTACCGGCGACTTTTCAATGGGAATATTTTCTTTTTGTGTTTTGTTAAATGGATTTGTATTTTTGTTTTTTGAATACTCCAACAAACCATAAGAAGAATATGGCATTTTTTCCACATGTTTCAAATTGTATGAAATTTTTTCAAACATTACTTTTTAATCACCTTTTGCCTGTACAAAACATAAGAATAAAAAATATTGTCTTTTTTATATTTTATTCACTTACAATTTGTATACCAAATTTTGCCCTGAACAAATGCTGAACAGTTTCTGATTGAATTTCTGCCATTAGTGCATTGAACAAGTTATATGCTTCTTTTTTGTATTCAACAAGAGGGTCTTTTTGTCCATAAGCAACAAGATTTATTGAATCTTTTAGCATATCGATATTTCCCAAGTGGTCTATCCATTTTGCATCAACAACTTGTAACAGAATATCTCTTTCGATGTGACGTACAATATTGTCATCTCTAAATGGTACTTGTTCAACAAAATCATCTTGATAATACTGACGCATTCCTTCATTGAAGCTTTTTATTGTTTCTTCTTCAAATTGTCTATAGCCATCAAGTGCCATTTGTTTCAATTTTTGAGAAATTTCTGCATATCTGAGATTTTTTATCTCTTCTATATCGAATTTTTCTTTCAATTGAGGAAAAACGCTCAAAAATTCTTTTTTGAACATATTTAAGTCATCCAAAACATATTCTTGCGGTGACATGTCTTTGTTTATATATTGAGTCAAAATTCTATCTGACTCTTTTTCAATCATAAATTTAATATCAGAAGACAAGTCTTTACTTAATAAGACTTTTCTTCTTTGAGCATAGAATTTTTCTCTTTGAATATTCATAACATCGTCATATTCAAGAACAGACTTTCTTATATCGAAATGATAAGTTTCGACTTTCTTTTGTGCTGATTCTATTTGTCGAGTAATCAAAACGTTTTCTATTGCCATATCGTCTTCTATATTTAACATAGACATAAGATTTGCGATTTTTTCTCCACCAAAAATTCTCATCAAATCATCTTCTAAAGACAAGAAGAATTTTGTAGAGCCGGGGTCTCCTTGGCGAGCTGCACGACCTCGCAGTTGATTGTCTATACGGCGAGATTCATGGCGTTCTGTCCCTATTACATGAAGCCCACCTAGCTCAACAACTTTGTCATGTTCGATTTGCGTGATTTTTTGAGCTTCTTTTAAAGCTTCATCTTTTAATTTTTCCCAATCGGGGTCATTTGGCGTAATCCCTTTTTTGTCCAATTCTTCTTTTGCTAAATACTCAGCATTACCACCCAAAAGAATATCTGTACCACGACCTGCCATGTTTGTCGCAATAGTAACTGCACCCAAACGCCCTGCTTGAGCAATGATATAAGCTTCTTTTTCATGGTGTTTTGCATTTAAGACATTGTGTTTTATGCCCATTTTTTTAAGCAAAGATGACAAATACTCTGATTTTTCGATAGAAATCGTACCAACAAGCGTCGGCCTTCCGATTTTTGCCATTTCTTGAATTTCTTTTGCTACAAATTCGTATTTTTTTGCTTTTGTTTTGTATATTACATCTGGATAATTAATTCTTTTGTCCGGTTTGTTTGTTGGGATTTGAGTAACAGAAAGATTGTATATTTTGCCAAATTCTGCTTCTTCTGTCATTGCAGTACCTGTCATACCTGACAATTTTGGATACAATCTAAATAAATTTTGGAAAGTGATAGAAGCTAAAGTCTGAGTTTCATCTTGGATTTTTACATTTTCTTTTGCTTCTATTGCTTGGTGGAGTCCTTCAGACCAACGACGGCCTTCCATGATGCGGCCTGTAAATTCATCTACAATCATGATTTGATTGTTTTTTACAACATAATCCGTATCTTTTACAAACAATTCTTTTGCCTTCAAGGCTTGCAAAAGGTGATGAGCATATTGCGTTTTCATATCAAACAATTCATCAACATTGAGCAATTTTTCAGCTTTTATCACACCTTGTTCCGTAAAAATTATGTTTTTGTTTTTTTCATCGACTTCGTAATCTTCATCTTTGTTTAATTTTGGAGCGATTTGTGCCATTAATTGGTATGTTTGTGCTGATTTTTCAAGCCTACCCGATATAATCAAAGGCGTTCTTGCTTCATCAATCAAAATTGAATCAACTTCGTCGATAATTGCATAGTAGTATGGTCTTTGGACTAAAGCATCAACGCTGGATGCCATATTGTCCCTTAAATAATCAAAACCAAACTCGTTATTTGTACCATAAGTAATATCGCATGCATAAGCTTGTTTTTTGTTTTCGTAAGAATTGTACTCGCCTTGCGAAAGAATAACCCCAACACTGAGTCCGAGAAATTCATAAATTCTTCCCATCCAGTCCCTATCACGTTTTGCAAGATAGTCATTTACTGTAATAACATGAACGCCTTTACCTGTTAAAGCGTTTAAATAAGCAGGCAGCGTTGCAACAAGAGTTTTGCCTTCTCCTGTTCTCATTTCTGCAATATGACCTTCATGAAGAAAAATTCCGCCAATCAATTGAACATCAAAATGACGAAGGTTTAAGACTCTTTTTCCTGCTTCTCTAACTGTCGCAAAAGCTTCAGGCAAAATTTCATCAAGTGCTTGTTTTTCCAATTCCAAATCTTTTTTAGGGTCAGGAGAAGTTGGACGTTTTGATAGAATTTCTTTAAATTCTGAAGTTTTTGCTTTCAGTTCTTCATCGGAAAGTTTTGAAAATTCTTCTTCCAATTCATTTATTCTATCAACGATAGGCATAATTTTGTTTATTTTTCTAACATTTGGATCTTTGAAAATTTTTAATAATACGTCTACAAGTGCCATTTTTAGCCTTCTCCTCAAAAAAGTCTTTTTATTGTTCTATTCTATCACAAAAATTTTATTTGTTTTAAAAACCCAATCGGACTAATTATTTGTAAAGTTTTGTAAATTCACACCCGGCCAAATAGCAAAAAAAAAAAAAAAAAAAGGTTTTTATTAACTCGTAAAGTATTGCAAACAAGTTTCAAGAAAGGAAGAAATCATTTATGGGTATTGGAAAATTGCCAGCGAAATTAGGAAGTGTAATCAATTCGGTAGTAGCAAACGGACAAAAAACAGCAAAGAAGCTCTCAGCAAATCCGCTACCAACAAAACAAACAAAATTATCGGCAGATAAGGCTCTTAGTGCAATGGATGCAGCTTCGCAAAGTGCAAGAGCAGCTATTACAAAATCTTCTGTCACTCCAAAAAAAGCAAATAAAGTTCTTGATGGACTAATTGCAGCCGACAAACCTGCAAAAAAAATAATACCAAATTTTAAGGAATATTCACCTAAAGAAAACAATATCTTAAAACAATTGGCAAAAAGCACCGTATCATCAGATTTTAGTGAAAAAGCTATAATCAGTCCTAAAATTACAGCACAAGAAGCTGTTAACGGTGCAAAAGAAGTAATGCATGCAACAGGAATGCAAAATACTCCAAAAAATGCTGAAGAAAGTGCAAAAGTCTTTATAGAGGCAGGCAAAACAAAAGTTGAAGCAAAAATGGAGCAACTTGAATTAAAAAACAAATTGCGAAAAGAATTTGGAGAAAAATTAACAAATAAAAAAATTCAAGAAGCCAAAACAGAAGCAGAATTAAATGGTTTGGAAAAATTTTTTAAAGCAAATATAAATTTAGACAAAATTTTAGACAAGTAAGAAATATAAAAATAAATTCACAAATACCCGCTAATATAGTAAGCGGGTATTTTGTTTTTTGCAAAATTAATTATATCAGAATTTTTATAGTATAATTTTCATAAATATTATATTAAAGAGGAAAATTATGGCTGAAAATTTAGAAGAAAAATCATTCAAAGATACTTTGAACCTCCCGACAACCACTCTTGCAATGCGTGCAAATGCAGCAAACAGAGAACTTGAAATCCAAAAATTCTGGAATGAAAACAAAATTTATGAAAAAATGCTTGAAAAAAACAAAGGGAATAAAAGTTTCATTCTCCATGACGGCCCTCCTTATTTGAGTTCAGACAAAATTCACATTGGTCATGCTCTAAACAAAATTTTAAAAGATATCGTTTTGAAATACAAAACCCAACAAGGCTTCTATACTCCTTATGTTCCGGGGTACGATGCCCATGGTTTGCCTATTGAAAATGCTGTTGTAAAAAATATCAAAGGCGGAAGAAGTGCTTTGACTCCTTTAGAATTAAGACAAAAATGCAGAGAATTTGCTGCAAAAAATCTAAAAGGACAAGAAGA
>CAKUUG010000010.1 GCA_934692665.1 uncultured Candidatus Melainabacteria bacterium
ATCAATCGGTGTTTCTCAATTCGACAAATCAGACAAAACCCCTGAAACTTTGTACAAAAAAGCCGATGAAGCACTCTATAGAGCAAAAGATTCAGGCAGAAACAGAGTAGTAGTTTTTTAGTTATATCATCATTTTTAGCAATAATAAAATCGAAAACAAAACAAAAAGAACAAAGAAAAGTGCCCTCAAAAATGAATAGTCTTTTTTAGATTTTTTAGATTTTTTTGGTGCTTGTTTTTTCGATTTTTTAGTATTTTTTGTTTTATTTGATTCTTTTTTTTCTGTATCTATATTTATATTTTCTTTTAGATTTTTTTTCGCTTTTTTTATTTTTTCTTTTATTTTTTCTTTTGTTTCAAGCTGTTTTTTATCTTGTGTTTTTTTGTTCTTTTTTTTGTATTGAGCCGGATTTTTTATTTGGTATTCGTTTTTAATATTGTTTTCATCAACACTTTTATCAACAGAAGCCAAAAACTCACCTTGTTTTTGATTTAGTAAATTTTCTTTTGAGGTTTCTTCGTCATTTTTTTGTTGAGCTAGTTTTAGGTATTTGTCTATCATTTTTTCTTCTTGTTTTGGGGCTTGTGCAATTAACAATGTTTCATCAAAAGTCAATTTATCGATATTTTCATCTTTCTTTTTTGCCCACGCATAATTTATTCCTGCTTCAAATGCACGTTTTATGACTTCTAATGTCTCAAGAGCCGAAATATCTTCCCCATGGGCACATTTGTTTCCTTGTTGTTTTATAAAAAACAAATCTTCGATAAATTCTTTTTCTCTTTCGGTTTTTATTTTGTCTTTTAAAATATTCAAAATTGTATCAAAAGTATACTCAGAGCTGATTGGTTTTAGGATATTTTTTGCCATTTTTTCAGCATAAATCCTAAATTGGACAACTGACTGGTTGAAATATTCATCTCTAAAGAGTTTTTCTCCGTCTTCTACGATTGAAAAAAGTTCTTTATCTATTTTTTTTAAAAAATCAAAATTACTCGCCATTGAACAATTTTACCACTTTTCAATATTTTTTCAAAATCAAAATATTGTTCAATATTTAATCACTTATAGATTTCAAAAGCCACTCATCAGCCCTTTTTCCTGTCAAAATTTTTCCATCAGCTCGAATTCCATAACCAAAAGGACAGATATCTTTTATATCATCACATTTTGAACCGTCTTTTGTTGGAATAGAATCTATATCTATACAATACACTTTATAATTTATATCCATTCCGTTCTGGTCATGGTATATGGCAGGAAATTGATTTGGTGGAGAAAAATATCGAGGAAAAGCCCCGCTGGCGGTATATTGACTGCAGTATTTTGGAACATCTCCGGCACTTCCAAATTTCATTCCAGGATTTGTTTCAAAAAAAGAAATATTATCTATTGCAACAACATAACTTGTTGTTACAACTTTTTTACATATATCATCCAAATCACTTTTTGCTTTTGCAATTGTTTCTGATGTAACAATATATTCGTATTTGGAATTTTTTCTTGCTTCGCAAGCAAATAAATCGTTATCATGGGCACCGGAGTACAAATTAACTTGTCCATAGTTATGGGTATTTAAATCTTCAGGACATGAAATTTTTTTTGCAGACAAAACATCAGCAACAGTTGAGCAGAAATATTCATCATATTTTCCAGCAAGCTGTACTCCATCGGCTCTAATTCCCAAATCCCCGTCTAGATAGTATTTATCAGAATTAATAAGGATTTGTATTGTTTGGTAGAGGGTATTGTGGGCTTTTTTAAATTTCAGAATATTTTCATTAGGTTTAGATTGAATTGCAACGGGGATAATGACGGCTGTGATTATACCGATAACGGTTAGGGTTATCATAACTTCTGCCAACGTAAAAGCCTTTTTCATTTGTTTTCCTTTTTGTTAAACAACAATTATTTAAAATAATACCATGTTTTACATTAATTAGTTAATGTAAAACATGAAAAATAAGTAATATATTGTAGTTTTACAAAATTAAATTTTTGGCATTTCTTTTGGATAATAGATATAATTTTTGAAAGGAAACAAATTGAATATCAAAAAACTTCTCGGCAAAAGGATAAAAGAAATTAGAAAATCTAAAAACCTAACCCAAGACAAAGTTGCAGAAATGATAGATATCGAAACAACGAGTCTTAGCAACATTGAAAATGGAAAATATTATCCAACCGCAGACAATTTAGAAAAAATAATCAAAGTTCTGGATATAAAACCGTACAAATTATTTCAGTTTGAACATTTGGCACAAAAAGAAGATTTGCAAAGCGAAATAAATGAACTATTGAACAAAAATCCCGAAAAAATCACAGATATTTACAAAATAGTAAAAGCTCTTTTGGATTGATTTTTTAAAAGTTGCCAAATTTTACAAAATAATTCCTACGAAAGTTGTAAAATAGACGAGAGAGTTTATTTTTTGGCATATTTTGACGTTTATATTTATAGATATTGTTAATTAAAGGAAATTAAATGAAAAAAGCCTTCACGCTTGCAGAAGTTATGATAACCTTAACCGTTATCGGTATAATCACAGCTATTATTATCCCTGTTGCGAACAATTCAAAACCCGATAAAAATGTAATAAAATTCAAAAAAGCCCATGAATTGTTATATAGCACAATACAAACGCTCGTTAAATCAGAAAAATATTATTTAAACGGGGATTTAGGGGTTGCATCATACGGAAGTACTATTGAAGGTCTAAGTATAGAAAAAATTGACCCTACTTTGTCACAGCGATTTTGTAATGCGTTTGCCGATTTGGTTAATGGTTCAAACAACTGTCCTTCAATAAAAGATACAAAATTAGTAGCGATCGCAGAATACGGTTTTGCAATAGGAGTGGGAGCATTAGGAGTGGGAGATCAATTGACAAACATCACAAACCCGAGACACAACTGGGATACTGTTGAGATAACCGTGACAGAAGCAAAAGTCAACGAAACAAGAGAGCTGTTGGATAAAGCTTGCAAAGAACATACAGAAGTTGGAGAAGAAATAAAGACACCTGATGGGGTTGTTTATTATGAAATAGCACCAGGATATGCAAGATTTGGTTCACAATGTCCGGGAAAAGCCTATGAAGAAGGAGGGGTAGATTATCAGCTTCGTTGCTTTGGAAAAGCCAGATGGCAAAAACGCTACCGCTACCAAGATAAAAGCGGAATGGATGTTGCATACAAGACATTTTGTATTGATGTAGATGGATTTGATAGCGAAAAAGGTTCTAAAAATTGCGATGATGTTAAAGATGTTTGTCCTTTTGGGTATGGGATTAGAGCAGATGGAAAAATTTTAGCAGGAAAAAGAGCCGAAAATTGGCTTCAAAAACAAATTTAGTATTTGTCTTTTGTTCTAAAAGCACAAAAAACTTCTATTATAGACAAAATGAAAAACATTCCAAAAACCAACAAATACGAATCATTTGAATAAACCAAAACCCCGTTTTTTTGTACAGGTTCAAACGTATTCATCAAAATGCCGGAAATCGTACCCAATATTCCAACCATCATAAAAAATCCAAAATTTTGAACCGCAACCGCAGTTGCAGAAATTTCATAACGATTTATTAAATGCAAAGTCAAAATCAAAAGCGGCGAAATACTGCCAATAAACGATGGTATCCAAAAAACAAGAGCAATTATTTTTGAATGAATACCAAACACCAAAAATAAACAAATGCTCATTGCAGAAAGACAAGACAAAATTGCATAGGTTTTGAATATTATTGCTCTTTTGTTGTTGATTAGTCTGGATAAAAAAGCGGTTATTGTTCCTGCAAAAGCAGAAATAAGTGCCATTACAGATAACAATAGTGCAGCTGTTTTTACATCAAAATAACAAAAATCTTCTAAGAATTTTTTACCTATAACGCTTTGCAATACATAATATAAACCATAATTCACGCTTCCAAAAATGTACAAATTAATATTATTTTTGTTTGACAAAATCTCTCTAAAAGGTGAAATAGAAAATTCTATTTTCTTTTCTATATGAACAGGTTTGAATATAAAAAACGAAATCAAATAAATAATGCACAACAGCAAACTAAAAACACCAATCCCCAAAAAAGCATTTCGCCAACCTGTTTTTGCAACCAGAGAAACTAAAGGGGCATTTGCGATTATTCCGCCGCTGTAACCAATAAACAATATATAAGAAATTGCAAGTGCAAAATTTCTATCATGAACGTATTTTTTAACTTCTCTTACTGCACTCAAATAAAATGTTGCAGACCCAAAGCCAACTAACGCTCTAGACAAATACAAAAGACTCAACGAATCAGAACAAGGAAACAACAATGCTCCAATACTAAACGCAGCCGCTCCAACAGAAACAACTCTGAAACCACCAAATTTGTCTATCATCATTCCGACAACAAGCTGACAAAATGCATAAACATAACAAAATACAGCTCCCAAAAGCGTGATTTTAGAAGCATTAACCACCAAATCTCCTTGCAAAATATCAAAAATCGCTCCAGGGATGGCTACTCTTTGTATGTTTGCCAAAAAATAAAACGTTGTTGCAATAGCAATCAAAATAAATCTTATGTAGTGTTTTTTATGCAGTGTCATCTTTGCTCCAAAATTCCATAAAATATTATACTAAAAACAAAAAGCCTGATATAATATCAGACTTTTTCGTTAAATATTTTTTAAAATTTTATTTTCCAATTACGCTAAGAGCATCTTTTACGATTATTTCTTTTGAATCATCATTGAAGAATGTATTGTTTTCGAGTTGTTTTTTTACACCATTTGTATTAATTACAAAAACAGTCGGAAAACCTTGGACAGCGTATTCTTCCATTAGTTTTTGATTTTCCGGTTTTTCACAATTTACATAAGCAATCGCAAATTCTTTTTTAATATTTGAATCTTTTGTAACTTGGTCAAATGTCGGTGCAAATCTTTGGCAGAAACCACACCAATCTGTATAGAAGAAAACAATCATTGGTTTGTTTGTTTTTGAAGCTTTTTCAAAACTTTTTCCTCTATCATATCTAACAGAAATTGCATTTTTGTCTTTTTGGCTATTTGTACTTCCAGCATCCGGAAGACCAAAAAATGCAATACTTGACATTACTAATGAAGAAATAGAAAGCACAAGCGATATAACTACAAAAATAACCAAAAAGGTAAATTTACATTTATTTTCTGCTTGTGTATTTTTTGTTGGTTGTTCTTCTGACATTTTTTACTCCTTTAAAATCCTCTTTTTTAAAACTATATCATATTTCTTTGTTTTTTAAAAGCTATACGTTTTTTCCGCAGCATTTTTTGTATTTCAAACCAGAACCACAAGGGCAGAGGTCATTTCTGCCTGTTGCTTTTTTTTCATCTTTTGTTTGATTTTTTATTTCTACCAAATTTGAAAACAAATCAGAATTAAACAAAACTGTAATCGGAGAAAAAACTCCATCATCAACAAAAGAAGCTTTTGTATTAAACAACAATTCTTCCATAGAAGAAAATTCTGTATTTAAAACATTGTTTACTATATCAAAAAAGTTTTCATTGTTTTCTTGTGCATATTTTATTACGCTTGGCGGAACTTTGTCATTTGTTAAAAATTCTTTTATGCATTCATTTTTATTTTCTATATCTTCATTAAATGACTTCATAAATGTTTCAAAGAAAGGAATTACATATATTCCTCTTTTGCTATCCGCCCAAAGAGCGACATCATAAGTTTCTTTGTGAGAAGAAAATCCTCCAATTGCGTTTTTTATAAATTCATCATCATTTGTATTTAATTCTTGTATTTTTATATAACGATTTTTTTCAACTTTTTCAATTAATTCATCATAACTATCTTTACTTTCACCCAATCTGAACAGGTTGAAATACTCGATTAGTTTGTCTATTTTTTTATTTGTCGTAACGACAAAATTGTTCTTAAAACATTCAACAAACTTTTGATAAAATTCATCTATAGAGTGTTTTAGTTTTTCTTTTTGCAAATCATTTTTATAATACGCTGATTTTGGATTTTGAAGCATATATTTGATTGCATCTGTCGTTGCTCTGTAGAGGTTGAATTCTGATATTACATCATAAATCTCTAAAATATACTGAGTATCATCCATTTCCAATATTCTGGCTTCAATAAAATCGTATTTTCCGATTTGTTTCAGATGGGACATTTTTACCATTGGAACAAGCTCCAATTCGGTATTTGAAGTCAAACAATTAACAACAAAAGTAGAAGCTGTAATTTTATTTACTTTAAACACTCCGCAAAAAGAATTTAAAAGAGCATTTATTATTTTTTCATCAGTCGGGTTGTTTCTTTTGTAATACTCCAAAACTCGAAGTCCGCTTTGCATTTTCATATCGAGCATATACTGAATTATTATGTTATTGAACTGTTTTTCTGTTTCGATTTCGATGTTGTTAATTTGCAAATATTCTTCAAAATCTTTTGACAATATTTCATCATTAGCAACAAAATCAAGGACTTTTTCCATAGTTTCGCTTACCAGCGTTAAATTATCAACTAAATTCGGCATTAATTTTCCCTTTTTAAATAAATCAAATACTCGGTATTTTTGCTTTTTGCACCTTGAATAGGACTTTCTATTACTCCTAAACTCTTAAACCCGATAGATGTTACATATTGTTCTATGTCGTTTATTATTTTTTTTCTCGTTTTTTCGTCTTTTACGACGCCGCCTTTTTCGATTTCATCTTTACCTGCCTCAAATTGAGGTTTTATCAACAAAACCGCTTGAGCATTTTTTGATATCAAATTTTTGCAATTTTCAAGAACTTTTTTAATAGAAATAAAAGACAAGTCCATACTCATAAACTCGGGCATATCTTCGTCTTTTGGGTCATTTTGTCCAAAGACATCTTGTTTTGTACAATTTTTGACGTTTATTTTTTCGATTGACTTTATTCTCGCATCATTTCTCAATTTCCATGCCAGTTGATTGTAACCGACATCCAAAGCATAAACAAATTTTGCACCTTGCTGCAACATACAATCACAAAAACCGCCTGTTGATGCTCCCATATCGATACAAATTTTGTCTTTTAAATCAATGTTAAATGTTTTTATTGCATGGAAAAGTTTCAGACCCCCTCTTGAGACAAAAGGAATTGAATTTATTTCTATATCTACAGGTTTTTCAGGATTGTTAAAAAAATTTTCATCATACAGAGTTCCTGCTTTTGATATTACTTCGCCGTTGATTTTGACATTTTGAGCGATTATATTTGCAGAAGCAGAACTTTTTGAATCAAAATACCCCAATTCAAATAAAATCAAATCCAATCTTTTCTTGTTTCGAGCCATAATTTATTCTTGAACTATATATTGTTCTTCTTGCAATGCTACAGCAACAATTTTGTCAGAAGTCAAAGCTGCTTTTTTGATAGGCCCTACAGGTTCAAATTCTACCATTTTTATTTCGTTTGAATTTAACAAACCTTTCAAATCTTCATAAATTTCAACAGGGTTGTCAAAATATAGAACCATTGGACTTGCTGAATCTTTACAAAAGATTAAAAGTGCTTGTCTTGTTTGGATTTTTCCTTGCATTTGTTGTTGTGCCATTATTTTTCCTTTTTATAAAATATTAAAAAATTCTTTTGCATTTTTCGTTGTTTGAATTTCTACCGTTTCACAAGGTATGTTTCTTATTTTTGCAATTTCTTTTGCAACAAAACCTATGTATTTTGGAGAATTTTCCATCCCACGAAAAGGGTGCGGAGTTAAATACGGGCAATCTGTCTCGAGCATTAAATCTTTGAGATCTATTGCTTGTGCTACTTCTTTTATTGTTTTTGCGTTTTTAAATGTAACAACACCCCCGAGTGCAATTTTGTAGCCCAATTTTGTACATTCTTTCATAAATTCTACACTACCCGAAAAACAATGAAATAATGCTTTTTCTATTTTTTCTGCTTTCAAAATTTCTAAAGCATCAAAATGAGCCTCTCTATCATGGATAATAACAGGCAAATTCAATTCTTTTGCGATTTCTAATTGAGTTTGAAAACATTTTTTTTGCGAAGTTTTGTTTTCGCTATTATAATGATAATCAAGCCCAATTTCGCCTATCGCAACAACTTTGTTGTGATGAGCTTTTTCAATGATTATTTTTGAAGCTTCATCGTCAAATTTGTCTGCAAACTCCGGATGTACTCCAAGAGCTGCATATATATCAGGGTCGTTTTCTGCAAGTTTTAAAACAACTTCGATATCTTCTATTCCTGCCGTCGGAACAATAATTTCTTTTACATTAGAAAGTCTTGCTTCAAAAATTTCAAAGCTTGGATTCGAAAGCATATTAAGATGTGCGTGTGTATCTATTAACATAACAATATCTTATCAAATAAAAACCAAAATGAAAAATGTTTCATTCTACAAAGACAAAGTTTCTTTTATATCTTTTGTTATCAATTCTTTTGTCAAATGATATCTGTTGTACAGTTCTTCCATAGAAACTCTATCAGTGAATTCTTTTTTAGCACCGTAATTTATGACAAGAGTATTGCTTTTTGAATAAAATCTAGAAATTTTTTCACCATATCCTCCGTTAACTACACCATCTTCAAGCGTTAGTATGAGTTTATGGTCTTTTTTCAAATCTTCTAGCATATTTTCGTCTATACCGCTTAAGTATTTTGGATTTATGATTGTTGGAGTTATATTCAATTTTTCCAATTCAGAAGCAACACCAAAAGCCAACTCCATAAAATGACCAACACCGATTATTGCAACGTCTTTACCTTGTTTTTCTATTTTTGATTTGTTTAAAATCGAATAATCTGTTTCGTCTTTTTTGCCTGTTTCTTTTAAAGGATAAAAAGGCACTCTAATTACAACAGGGTGTTCATTTTGCTCATACGCCCAAGACAACATAGCAAGGTATTCTTCTTTGTTTGATGGAGCAAGATAGACGATGTTTGGTATATTAGAAACCATCGGAATGTCAAAAACCCCTGTGTGAGTCGCATCCATTGGGCTAATACCACCCCAATAAATCAAAATCACTGCAGGTGAATTATTCAATGCCAAATCCTGAGACAATTGGTCATAAGTTCTTTGTACAAAAGAAGAAGTCAAAGACAAAATCGGTTTTGCTCCTGCTTTTGCAAGAGCTGAACTGTAAGCAACAGCGTGTTCTTCTGCTATTGCAACATCTGTATAATTTTTTCCTAATTTATTTCTAAATTCTTCATCATATTCAAAAACACCCGGAGTTCCCGCAACTACAGCAACAATCGGCTCTTTGTTTTCTTTTTTCTTTAATATAAAATCTTTTGTAATTGATGCATAAGTTTCTTGTGGCGATTGTGCTTCATTGTTGTCCATAAAACCTTTTAGACACCAGTGGTACAGTTCTTTGTTTTCTTGTGCTTTTTTGTAACCTTTTCCTTTTAAAGTGTGGATATGAACAACGGTTGGCTTTGTTGTGTCTTTTACTTTTTTAAATGTATCAATCAAATCAGAAACATTGTTTCCATCATTTACATAATAATATTCATACCCCAATGCTTTAAAAAAGTTGTTTGAAGATGTACCGTTTGTTTTTCTAAGTTCTTCCAGATTGTTGTATAAAGAACCATAATTTTGAGCGATAGACATTTCGTTATCGTTTACTATTATGATAAAATTAGAATTTAAACTTCCGGCGTTATTTAACCCTTCAAACGCTTCTCCACCCGATAAAGAACCATCTCCAATAAGTGCTACTACATTATAGTTTTCGCCTTTTAAATCCCTAGCTTTTGCAAGCCCTGTAGCCAAAGAAACAGATGTAGAAGTATGTCCTATAATAAAATTGTCACAAGGTGATTCATTAGGATTTGAATAACCGGTAATAGAAAATAATTCTTCTTCATTGTCTGATATAAATCCTTGTTTTCTTCCTGTTAACATTTTGTGGGGATAAATTTGGTGAGAAACATCAAAAACAAATTTGTCTCTTGGGCTATCAAAGACATAATGCATTGCAATTGTTGCTTCTACTATACCCAAATCGGGGCCTAAATGTCCACCGATTTTGTTTACTCTATTTAATACACCTTTTCTGATTTCATCAGATAATATTTCCATATCTTCTATAGACAGTTTCTTTACATCAGCAGGTGAGTTTATATTTTTTAGTATTTCTTTTGTTGTCATATTGTTGTCCATTATATTTAGTCAAATAATTCTATACTTTTATAGAATGAAAATTCTATCTTCTCTAATTAATATATATAACAAAAAAACGGAGAAATCTATGACAAAAAATATTTTAATTGTAACAACAAACCACTCAGGCGATATCTGTGACAATGAAAACTGCATTAAAGAAACAGGGATAAATCTTGAAGAATTTGCAATTCCGTATTTGATTTTCGAAGCAACAAAATACAATATCACAACAGCCAGCATAAATGGAGGTTTATCTTCTGTTGACGAAACTTCTATGTCTTGTTCAAATCCTATGGAATGGGACAAATGTATCAAAATCTTGAGAAATACAAAAAAACTATCTGATATCAATATCGAAGATTTTGACGCAGTATATTTTCCGGGAGGCCATGGAGCAATGTTTGATATTGCGGTGAGTGATGAAGTTAAAAATTTGGTTGAATATTTTTATTCAAAAAATAGAATTATTGCAGCAATCTGCCACGGGGTTGCAGCTTTAATCAATGCAAAAGACAAAAAAGGAAATCCAATTGTTAAAAATGCAAATGTAACTTCTTTTACCAATAGAGAAGAATATATTATAAAATTAGACAAATCAGTGCCGTTTTTATTAGAAACAAAACTAAGATTTTTAGGGGCAGATTTTGTAGAAGACAAGCCTTGGGCAGAACATGTAGAAGTTTACTGCGACAATATTATCACAGGTCAAAATCAAAATTCTGCTACATTAATTGCAGAAAAAATCATAGAAGCATTAAACAAAGAACAAAGTATTTAATAAATAAATCACAAAACGCTATAAATACAAACGCAGAAGACAAAAATGTTTTCTGCGTTTTTATGAAATTTATGACATTTTCAGTTAGTACAACAACTGTTGTGTTAACTATTATTCAGCTTTTGCTGCTACATTTTCAACTGCTTCAGCAACTTTTTCTGCTGCATTTTCAACTGTTTCAGCAGTTTTTTCTGCTAGATTTTCAGTTGTTTCAGCAGTTTTATCTGCTACAGTTTCAACTGCATCGCTAGCTTTGTGGAATTTTGAAGGAAGCGATTTAACAGCATTCCAAATTTGAGTATAACCATCTTTCATTCTTGAAGTGAATTTGCTGATACCTTTTGCATCTGGATTAGCTTTACCTTTAACACCTGCTGCAATTGTTGTTGCAACTGCTGCTGTTGCTACTGCTGCACCTGCTACCATAGCTGCTTTTTTTGGTTTAGAAGCATTGTTCCAAGTTGTTTTAGTTGCTTGAACTGGATGAAAATTAACTGTCATTATGTCACCTTTTCTTTCTATTACTTATACCCCTACAACACATGTCAAGATTTTTGTTTGCTATTTTTGTTTATAAATTTAACAAAACTTTACATGATAATCTTCAACTCCATTATCTTTTAAATATATATTTTTTTCAACATGTTAATTAAATTTAATTTGTGATAACCTTTATAAAAGGAGAAGTTATGAAAAAGTTTTTTACTTTATTTTTTATTTTATTTTTTCTGAAAAGCTCCTTTGCTGCAACGATTTTTTCCGTTTCAAACAAATACGGCTTAAAAGATGAAAATGGAAATGTAATAATAAAACCGCAATACGACAAAATAACAAACCTAAAATATACACCGACAAAAACAATTCTTATTCCTATGAAAGCAACAGAAGAAAACGAAGAAAAGGTTTCTTGTTATTTCAAAATTAAATCAAACAACAAATATGGAATAATAGATAATAACGGCAAAATTCTCTACAAGCCATTATATGACGATGTTAAATTAAATGAATACGGGGAAATTGTCTTAATCAAAAACAACGAAGCAATAATTGCAAACCCTATAAAAAATTCAATAAAAAAAGCTCAAAAAACAGCAGCAAGTATCGTAGGACTGCCCGTTACGATTGTTGCCGGCGTATTAATCCCAATCGAAATGATTTCTAAAATAGGAAGAAAAGAATAATGAAATACAAAGAATTTCTCGACGAAGCCATCAAAAAAATATACGAAAACAACTTTTTTGAAGCAATAGAACTGTTAAATGAATCAATAAAATTAAAAAATGATTTTGAAGTCAGCTATTTTTATAGAGCCGTTGCATATCATAGTTTAGAAAAATATGACGAAGCTATTTTAGATTATACAAAATCAATAAAGCTGAACCCAAAAATGACAGATGCTTATTATAACAGAGCAAAAATCATCATCGAAAATCCAAATTCTACAAAAGAAAAACTGGAATATGCAAAAGAAGATTTAAAAAATGCTCTTATCCAAGATGAAAAATTTGTCGACGCATTATTTGCAATGGCTTGTGTTGAAAAGAAATTAGGAGAATATCATTCAGCATTAGAGCATTTGGAAAAACTATTAAATATCATGCCTGACGCTATCCATGCAAAAGCACTCAAAAAATTGATTTTAACAAAATATATTGTAAAAGATTAATTTAAATTTAATTTTTCAAGCAGATTTTTCTGTCTTTTTCTTTTCATTAAATAAAGTGTATTTCGGTTTACGTTTGCACCTTTATCTACTAACACGCTCGCCACATCAAACATATTGTTTTGTAATGCCAAATAAAGCGGGGTTTTTCCATTTACTGCGTCTTTATAGTTAATTCTAGCGTCGTTATCAATCAAAAACATTGCCATTTCGGTATTTTTGTTTCTTATTGCTTCAAAAAGTTCAGAATTGAAACCTTTGTCTAATTTTGCACCATTAGAATAGAGAAGTTTAACTATTTCAAAATTATTCATTTTTGCTGCAATGTAAATAGGATATTCAGAATTGTATTGAATGTTTGGATTAACTTTTGAAGACAAAAGTATTTCAACATTTTCTATATTATTTTTTTTGATTTGCTCAATTAAACATTTTTGGTTTGGAATTAATTTTTTTGAAGATAAAATATCTTTTTCTTCTTGACTAATCCAATTTTCGCCATTCAACGATTTCATAATCAAAGAACGACTGGAAAAATCACCTGCATAATCAATAGCAATTGCCGGTGCAATCCAAAAAAGCACCGACAAAAAAGCTACAAATATTTTTTTCTTATTATTTTTCATGACAATATTATATAATCAAGCCGCCATCAACTTCCAATACTTGTCCTGTAATGTATGATGAATCGTTTGCCAAAAATTTAACAGCAACAGCGATGTCTTCAGGTTTTCCCATTCTTTTTAAAGGGATTAGTTTCATCATTTCTTCTGTATTTGGAAGATCTTTTGTCATATCTGTTTCAATAAAACCGGGAGCAACAGCGTTTACTCTGATTCCTCTTGCACCTAATTCTTTAGCTAATGATTTTGTAAATCCTATTAAACCGGCTTTTGCAGCAGAATAGTTTGCTTGACCAGCGTTTCCATATACGCCGACAACACTTGTTGTATTAATGATTGCACCGCTTCTTTGTTTCATCATCAATTTTGCAACAGGTTTTGTTACATAATAAGCAGAATTTAGATTTGTGTTTATAACAGCATTCCATTTGTCTTCTGTCATTCTAATAAACAAGTCATCTCTTGTTATACCTGCATTGTTTACCAATACGTCTATTCTTCCGTATTTTTCAATTATTTTTGCTATATTTTCTTCAACTTCTTTTTGAGAAGAAACATCGAACTTGTAGCTGTCAGCTTTTACACCTAATGCTTTTATATCTTCAACTGTTTGGTTTGCAGCAGTTTCATTGCCTGCATAATTAATTACAACATCGTATCCTGCTTTTGCCATTTCTAGTGCAATTGCTCTGCCGATACCACGAGAGCCGCCTGTTACAAGTGCTAATTTATTTGTTTCCATTTTATACTCCTACGGTTAATTCTTCTATAACTGCTTTTAAAGTTGTGCTATCTGAAACATTGTATGTTTTGATTTCAGAAGAAATTTTTCTATTTAATCCTGCCAAAACTTTGCCATTGCCAAATTCAATAAATGTATCAACCCCGTTTTCAATTGCATTTTGAATTGATTGACACCACATAACAGAGGAATTTATTTGGCTTGGCATTTTTGATTTAAAATCTTCTTTTTTTATTGTTAATTTTGCATCAACATTTGTTATAACAGGAATAGAAGCGTCATTTAAATCCAAATTTTGAACAAAATCAACAAAACCTTCTTTTGCACTGTTCATAAGTTTTGAATGGAAGCCACCGGAAACAGCTAATGGAACAACTTTTCTTGCGCCTTTTTCTTTTATTAATTCACTTGCTTTTTTAACGGCTTCAACTTCACCTGTGATTGCTATTTGAGATGGGTCATTATAATTTGCAATTTGAACAAGACCCAAAGAAGATGCTTCTTCGATTGATGAATTAATATCTTCAATTTTTGCACCCAAGATAGCCGCCATTGTACCTGTTGTTGTTTTTGTTGCTTCATCCATAAGTTCTGAACGTTTTTGAATGGATTTTAAAGTTGTTTTTAAATCCATAACGCCTGCACAATACATTGCACAATATTCGCCTAGTGAATGTCCTAGAGTCATTGAAGGAACAAGATCGGGACAAACTTCTCTAAAAGCACTAAGTGCCGCAATTGATGTCGTAACTATTGCACTTTGAGCGTTTATTGTTTTTTTCAACTCTTCATCAGGGCCATCAAAACAAATTTTTGAAATCTTTTTTCCTAAAACTTCATCTGCTGTATCATAAACATTTTTTGCATCAGCAAAATTTTCAAACAAATCTCTACCCATACCGGTACTTTGGGAACCTTGTCCCGGGAAAATAAAAGCTATTTTTTTCATATACTCCTCACCAATAAATGTAACTTTGATTAGCTGATTAATTCAGCGATTTTTGTATTTACGCCTGATTCAACAGCTTCTTTTGCTACTCGAACAGCGTTTTTAATAGCATAAGAAGAACTTCTGCCATGAGAAATTACCGTTATACCTTTAACGCCCAATAACAATGCACCACCAAATTCTTCGTAATTAATTCTTTTATAAATTCTTTTCATAAATGGTTTTGCAAGCAAACCAACAATTTTTGATATAAAATCAGTCATAAATTCTTGTTGTATCAATTTGAATAGCATCATTGAACAGCCTTCTATTGTTTTTAGAGCGACATTTCCAACGAAACCTTCACACACAACAACATCAACATCACCTTGGAAAAGTTCTTTACCTTCGACATTGCCTATGAAATTAATACCCGAGGTGTTTTCTTTTAAAATTTTATATGTGTCTTTTACTAATTGGTTGCCTTTTTCTTCTTCTTCACCAATATTCAACACGCCAACTCTAGGATTTTCTCTATTGTAGACATTTTTTGCAAACATAGCACCCATAAGAGCAAACTGTCTAAGCATTTCCGGAGTAGAAGAAGAGTTTGCACCCGCATCAATCAAAATAACCGGAGCTTTTTTTGTAGGTAAAGTCGCAGCAATTGCCGGACGTTCAACTCCTCTTATGCGTCCCAAACCAAATAAAGAACTTGCCATTGCAGCACCTGTAGAACCTGCTGCAACAACTGCATCAGAACTTCCCGAGGATACTGCTTTTACAGCAAGAACAATGGACGAATTTTTTTTCTTCCTGATTGCGACACCAGGAGCTTCGCCCATTTCTATAACTTCGTCTGCTTGAGTTAATTTTATGTCTAATTTTGACAAATCAACTTTTATATTTTTAACAAAATATCCGCCACGATTTGAGGTTATGCCCTTCTTTGCAATCTCATCAAGAACTTCTTGTATTTTGTCTATTTGCCCTACAAGTTCGATTGGCACATTGTAATCAGAAGCTGCCCAAATGGCACCTTTTACTATTTCTGATGGTGCGAAATCGCCGCCCATTGCATCAATTGCAATTCTTGTCATATTAACTCCCTCAAAAAACCGTTATTTTATTACTATGCTTCAGTTTTTTCTTCAGCTGTTTCTTCTGCTTTTACTTCTTCTACAGCAGCTTCTTCTTTTACAGCTTTTTTTCTTGTTCTTTTTGGTTTTGTTTCTTCTGTTTGAGCTTCTTCACCAGCTTTTACTTCTTCTTGTTTTTTAATAGAAGCAAAACCGTCTTTATACCAGCCACAAGCAGGGCAAACAGTATGAGTTGGGATTATTTCTTTACAATTTGGGCAAGTAGTTGTTGCAGGAACTGAACCTTTCCAATTTGCTCTTCTTGTCGCTTGACTTGCTTTTCCTGTTCTTTTCTTTGGTGTAGCCATTTCTATTTCCTTTTCTTTTATTATAAATCTAAATAATTTTCGACTTTATTTCTATTGTCTAAAAAAAAGAAATGCTTGTCAACAATTTGCAAGCATTTCTTTATATTTCTAAATTTTTTTATTAACTATCTTAAGCTAATTTTTGTGTAAGAACCTTTTCTAGAGAAGTTAACTTTGTCTTCACGAGCTAACCAACCCAAACCTAAGTTTGTGAAGTTGTCATTTAGACCAAGGTCTTTGTTCATTTTTTTTGTAGTAACTTCGCCGTTTTCATTTAGGTATTCCCAGATTTTTCCAGCTGTTTCGATGATTGTTTCTTGCATTGTTGTACTCCTTCTTTCTCTTTTTCGTATACAATCTCTACTGATTTTTAATTCAAATCTTCATTTGCATATTTATATTAATTTATAATATAGTAGTTGTATATAGTTTAAATGAATGAAATGAGAGAGAAAAATGAACTGGATTTTTGGCAACAACATAGACACAGACATCATTATACCCGCTAGATACTTAAATACAAAAGACGAAAAAGAATTAGCACTACATTGTATGGAAGATATAGACAAAAATTTTGCACACAATGTAAAAAATGGTGATTTTATTGTTGCAGGTCAGAATTTTGGTTGTGGCTCAAGCAGAGAACACGCACCTTTGGCAATAAAGGCTTCCGGAATAAAAGCTGTTATTGCAAAAAGTTTTGCAAGAATTTTTTACAGAAATGCAATAAACATAGGACTTGTTATTATTGAAAACGATGAAATCCAAAACGAAATCGACAAAAATGACGAAATACAAATCGATTTGGACAATGGAAAAATAATCAACACAACAAAAAACAAAGAGTATTCTTTTTCTCCATACAGCAAAGAAATCCAAAATCTAATCGACAAAGGCGGTTTGATTAATTATACAAAAGAAAAAATATCTAAATAATATTTAAAAATTTATGCACTTGCGGAATTAATCTTGTGTTTTTGTGTTTTGAATAAAATTTTTCAAAAACTTCTTCAAATGCCAATTCTTTATCCATTGGCATTTTGGGTTGCAAAACAATCAAATTGTTGTGTTTTTTTGCAATTTTTATTACGTTTTCTATCTCTTCATCTTTTATGTTTTTATCAAAAACAACTTTTATAAAAACTTCTTTTTTATTTGCAATATCTAAAAATTTTTCGTTATCTTGAAATCTATTTTTTTGTTCTGTTGCAGAAGCCAATTTTACATCCATAGAAACAACATCAACAAAATCAATAATAGAATTAAGTTCTTCAAATAAAGTTCCGTTTGTTTCTAAATAAATTTTTTTATTTGGCTTATATTTTTTGAAAAAATCTTTTAAAAATTCTATTTCTTCTAAAGGTTCTCCGCCGGTAAAACTGACAACTTCAGCGTCTATTGAATTTAATTTTTCAAAAAGTTCACAAGATGAGTATTCAACTGCATCTTTTTTATTAAAATCCGTATCACAATATTTGCATTTTAAATTGCAACGACAAAACCTGACAAAAATCTGTTTTTCACCGACATAAGGCCCTTCACCTTGTAGGGATGTAAAGATTTCTTTTATGAATGTTTTTTTATCTAAAGACTGAAGCATTTTTCTTTTTTAAATTTATTTCTTTTAATTTTTCATACAGATAAAATTCTTCATCAGTAAGACTTGATGGAATTTGAATAAGGATTTTTACGATTTGATCGCCTTTCTTTTTGGTTCTTTCGTCCAAAACCCCTACATCAATAAGTTTAAAACTCTGATTTGCTTTTGTCAAAGGTGGAATTTTAATTGTAGCTTCACCCCATAAAGTAGGCACTTTCACACTTCCCCCCAGAACCGCCATATAGGGGCTAATATTTGCTTCATAGTAAACAGTATTATTTTCAATTCTCAAATCTTGTTTTGACGATACATTCACAATGACATACAAATTTCCATTACTGCCGCCAAATTTTCCCGATTGTCCTTCGCCTTTTATTCTTAATTTTGTTTTGTTTTTTATAGAAGGAGGGATTTTTACTGTTATTTTTTTGTTTTGGATTATTTCTCCTTTTCCATTACAGGTTGAGCATTTTTGATTGTTTGCAAATTTGTGTCCTTCGCATTTTGGACAAATAGAAGAAGTTGAAATATTTACTATCCTGATTGTACCCAAGATTGCTTCTTGGTAATCAATCGTGACATTGATTTTTATATCTTCGCCATTTATTGGCGTTTTTGCTTCTTTTTTCTTTTTGTTATTTTTAAACAAATCATTAAACGAATAGTTGGAAGAATTTTTGTAGTCATTTGTAACTTTTTTGTTCGTATTTCTCAACAAGTCGTATTTTTTTCTCTTTTCATCATCCAACAACACCTCAGAAGCCCTTGTGATATTTTTGAATATTTCTTCTGCTTCGATTGAAGGGTTTATATCGGGATGATACATTTTTACCATTTTTTTAAATTGTTTTTTTATTTCATCTTTTGTAGCGTTTTGTTTAACATTTAAAATATCGTAGTAACTTTGCATAAAATCATTCCCTTTTTATACAATTTAATGATAAAATTTAAAAAATCCAATATCTTTAAAGACAAATAAAAAAGGTGATTTTAAACTTTTATTATATAATGAAAACGATGCGTCCATAGCTTAATCGAATAAAGCGTTGGTCTCCGAAGCCAAAGATTGTGGGTTTGAATCCCATTGGGCGTATTTTTATTTTATTTTTTTAAATTCAATTTCATAACCTAAAATTTTTAAAATTAGAACAAACTCTTCATATTGCAATGTTTTTCTTGCCAATTTATCTGAAATTGATTTTAGGTTGTATTTTTTCCCGCTAATTTCGGACATTTTGATAGCAAGCCAAGTCATTGTCTTCGCCTCTTTTGCAAGCAATTGTTTTACATCTTCTCTAACAGACATTTTCTCTCCTGTTATTAGCATACAAAGTATTTGCAAAATTAGAATATATGTGCTATTTTCATGACTATTGTGCATATATGCACATAAATGTTATGAAATATTATAAGGTAAAGCTTATGCAAAGAAAATTAGCCTTTAGTTTAGCAGAAATTATGATAACTCTAACCGTCATCGGCATAATCACAGCTGTCATTATCCCCGTTGCAATAAATTCAAAACCCGATGAAAATGTTATGAAATTTAAAAAAGCTCACAATACTCTTTATCAAGTAATTTCTGAACTTGTTAATTCTGATAAATATTATTTAAATGGGGATTTAGGGATAAAACCTGATGGAAGTTTAACAGATGATGCAAATTATTTTACAAAAGCAATTTCAGATATTGTTTCTACAAAATCATTCAACAATATCACACTTGCACAAGATGTTGGAACATATTTTTCATTAGCTCAAAATAAAGAGTTTTATATCGACGGCACTGGAAAAATAAAAATAACAGACTGTAATACAAATTACAATTTCGATATTACACCAGAAGATATTGAAGAAGCAAAAAATTCAATTGATAAAAGATGTTTAAAAAGAGAAGAAGCAAAAGGAGAAGAAATTACAACAATAGATAATATTGAATATTTTCAAACAGGAGTCGCTTCTTTTGGCCAAATTGGATATGTAAGAAGCGCTGAAAATAAAATTACGTTTTGTTCAAAAAGATTTTTATCCCCACCAAATGAAACAGCATTTCTTAGTGATCAAAATGGTTTTGATATTGCTTATAAAATATTTTGTATAGATGTAGATGGTTTTAATAAAGGCGAAGACCCTTTTGGTTATGGAATTCGAGCTGATGGAAAGATTATGACAGGCGCTAGAGCTGATTCTTGGCTTGAAAAATCTATCCAAGGAGAATGATAACTATCCAAAAGAAATCTTATCGTCAAATTTAAAAATCGTTTTAATCAACAAATGTGCCACAATCAAAACATTTGATGGAATAAATGCACTGGATATAATTCTAAAATTTTGTTTTGCTTTTTCTGTTGGTACAATATTTATTCGAACAAAGTCGAAACGAATATTGAGGCTAGCTTCTTTAGCAATAATTTGGACTATTCTTTCAAATTCTTTGTATGGAAAATCGTTTATTGAAAACAATTCTATCAAAATGTCATTATTTTCAGAAGTTATACAGCACAAAATATTTGAAAAATTAATCGTTTCGAACAAAATCGATAACGTCGAATTTTTTACTTTTTCTTCTTGGTTTTGTGTTATTTTTTTAAATTCCATCTTGTCATCAAAAACAGGACAATTCAACGGAATATACAACAACAAAAGCTCTTTTAGGGTGTTTGTGTCTGTTATTGTGTTGTGATGAATAGTAGTTAGGATAGATAACATTTCTTTTAATTGTGCAACGTCAGAACCACCTGTTTTTATAGAGTTTGTAATAGTTTGAAGCATTTTATCTATTGCTTGTTTTGAACTTTTGCCCAAAAATTCATTCAATACTTTTACATCTAACAAAGAATTCAAAAACTTTTCGATTGAGCTTTCATTTATTTGTTCTTTTGAAATTTCTTTTACCAGTTTTTCAATGGTTTGTGGCATTTTCATGGCATTTTTCAGATATTTTAAAACTTCTTCGTTTTCCAGTCTGGTTTTTTCAAGAAGATTTGTTTCATTTAATATAGTTTCCAAATTTTGGCTCAAAAAAGTTTCTCTTAAAAAATTTTGAGACGTTTGATTTTGCAAAAAAGAAGTCGGTTGCTGATTATTTTGAATATTATTTTGGGGATTATTCTTTTGCGTAGTATTTTGAGCTAAAAGATTTGCTTTTATCAAAGCAAGGTCTTGCAAAAGATTGAAATTGTTAAATGGAAAATTATTCATATTTCGATTTTTAAAAACTATTTGACATGCAAATTGCCACAACAACCATGGTTGTAAAACGATTTATTAAGAATTGTAAACTAAATCTCAGCTCCTAAAATCCCCTAAAATAAGGATGAAAAGCAAATACTATATTTGTAGAATAATAATATAAAAGCATATTTGCCTGAGATTGAGAATAAAGTTAAAATATTATTACAAAGATAAACAATGGTTTATTAATAGAAATTTTTTAATGGGGAAATGGAGGTTTTGATATAACCTCCTTTTTTTATTTTTAAAAACTTTTTAGAATATTTTCGCTTCTTTTTAATTGTTTTTCGTAAAATTCTATTTGTTCTTTATTGCCCAATTTTTGTGCAATTTCTAAAATTTGTTTTTTGAAATTTATTTCATTAGGATTCAATTCAACAGCTTCTTTTGCATACAACAGAGCATCTTCATATTCATTCATGCCAAAATAACTTTTCGCCATTTGAGAGTAGTACTTTGCATTATTGGGATTCAATGTAATTGCACTATAAATTGAACTTTTTGCTTTTTGGTATTCTTTTATTTCGTTTAAAATTAAACCCTTAAAATAAAAACTTTCTGCATTATTTTTGTCCAATTTCAAATATTCTTCGATATTGTTCAATGCATTTGTATAATCTTTTAAGCGATAATAAATTCTAGCCAGAGAATTGTAGATACTAACGCAGTTTTTGTTTGTTTGTTTGATTTTATCTATTTGTACCATTGCTTCTGCGTATAAATTTATATCTATATACAAATCAATCAATTCCAATTTATAAAACAATGACTCAGGCGACAAAGTGAGTGCTTTTTTGTAGATTTCAATTGCTTTTTTTGGATTTTTAAGGTTTTTATACACCATTGCCAAAGTATCCAAAAGGATTTTATTTTCCGGCTGTTCTGTATAAATTTTTTCTAATGTTTCTTTTGCTTGTGCAAGATTTTCGTTTTGAAGATTTATCGCTTGAATCAATATTTTAGCATTTGTGTAAAATTTTGATTTTTCATTTACCAAATTCAAATTCAAAAGAGCATTTTGAAATTCTTGTTTTTTAAAGAGTATCCAACCGGACAAAAAATATTTTTCGTCTAAATTTTCTTTTTTGTCATTAATCAAAGAATACTTTATTGATTGGCTCAAACACTCCAGTGCTTCTGTATAATATGTGATATCAATATAAATCTTTGCCAAATCAAAATAATAATCGTTTTTGTTGTTATCGTATTTTATTGCATTGATTAAATATTCTATTGATTTGTTTGGGTTTGGTTTTGCATTTATGATACCCAAATAATAAGAAACCTCAGGAATATTTTCGTCCAAATTTATGCAACATTTTATTGTTGTTTTGTAGTCTTTTTTTTCAAAAGAAATTTTTGCCAAATCAAGGTTGGCATTTTTGTGCGTATCGTCCAATTCTAATACTTTTTTCAACAGTACTTCTTTTTTTTCAACATCAACCAAAGACAACAAATACAAAATCTCAGGTTCAAGTTTTATTTCTTCGTCCAGAGAATTGAATATTTCGATTATGTCTTGATATTTGCCCAATTTGTACAAAACTTTGAAATAGTCACAATACGAAGTCGTGTTTTTTTCATTTTCACAGATTTTTTGTGCCAAATGAAGAGCTTTTTGGTACTGTTCTTTTTGAAAATATATATCAAAACACTTTTGAATACTGAATTTGTGACTTCCATCAATAGAAAGTGCCTTTTGAAAATCATTCAACGCTAAATCAACTTCACCCATCAAAAGATGAATTTCACCTATTTGTGCATATATTTCTGCGTTTTCGTGAGTGTTTACATCTATTTTAAGAGCTTCATTCAAAAAAGAAACAGCTTCTTCATATTGTTTTCGACTTTTTTTCTCAAAGGCTTTTCTAATCAGTTCAATTTTATTATCAGCTTTGTTCATAAAATCTATTATATTTTATTTTTTGTTTTTATACAATCTTGACTTTTAACAATAATTCATTAAACCTAAACCAAATAGTGTATTTTTTTCTGTTTTTTTAAAGAAATAAACCTAAAAACCGTTTCACTAAAATAAAAAGTAAAGGTCAAAAAATGGATAAACTTGCAGCAGGAATAAATTTTGACGGTCATGGACTCGCTCAATCAATAAATGCCGTCCAAATGCAGATGAATATTATGGACATTTTTGCCCAAAATATTGTAGGTTTTGACAAAGTAGGCTACCAAAGAAAAGAAGCCGTTGTTTCTTCTTTTGCAGAGTATCTGGGAACAGGAGCATTGTCTTATAGCACTGATACACAAGTCGGAAGAATTGTCATAACCGAAAACCCGCTCGATGTTGCTTTATCCGAAAAGGGATATTTTCAGGTTTTGAACAAAGATGGCAGTATTGAATTAACAAGAGATGGAAGATTCAAAATCGACAAAGACGGAAATCTCCTCACGCAAAACGACCAACAAGTACTATCAAACGGCGGAAACCCTATAAAATTTCCTTGTTTGCCTGATGAATTAAGCAAAGTCACAATAGGGCTAGATGGAAAAATAGGCGTTTTTGATTCAAAAGAAAGAGGGCTTGTGCCTGTAGGTACAATCGGCGTCGTTTCAGAAGATGGAGCGTTGGTTACTTCTGATTGCGTTCATCAAGGATACATAGAAAATTCAAACGTATCAATCGAAAGAGAATACATAGAAATAGCCAATCATAGAAGATTTTTGACAGCAAACAGTACAATGTTTCGTATTCAAAATGCGAAATTGTCAAACACAATACAAAAATTAGGAAGCGTATAAAACTAGATTATGAACAATTTACAAGGAATAGTTACAAAAATTCAGGCAAATATGCTATCACAATATGATAGATTAGATTATGCTGCACAAAATATCGCAAACCTAAACACCACAGGCTACAAAGCTGTTCGCTTCGAAGATATTATTGACGCCGACGGTTCGGTATACGGAAAAGAAAGAATAGACACAAAAACAGGAGACTACCAAATAACCAAAAACCCTCTAGACGTTGCTTTGGGAGGTGCAGGATATTTTCCTGTAACAACAAAAACAGGCGAAATCAGATACACAAGAGATGGTGCATTTACTGTAAATAAAGACGGAATGCTCGTTACAAAGACAGGTGATTTGGTTGGTTCAGGAATTTTTATTGACGGAAGTGCCGAAAAAATCGAAATAAGAAACAATGGCGATGTTTATACATATAAAAAATTAATGGATGAACCCACCTATACAGGCACAATCCCTGTTGTGAAATTTGACAATCCGGAAGGCTTAAAAGATGTTGGAGCAAACGAATTTATTGCAACAGAAGATTCGGGAAAAATGCAGCTTGTTGAAGAACCTAATTATGTAAAACAATATGGACTTGAACATTCTAATGTTGATCCGATTAACGAAATATACAAAGTAGCCAGAGTAAACGCTTCTTTGCTTGCTTCTTCTTCATTGCAAAAAGCAATCAGAGAAATGTATGATACTGTAATTCAAGATATAACTTCATAAAAAGGATAAATAATGGGGCTAATTCCAGTAAATTTAATGAATAAACCGCAAAAAATGCTAGATATTATCTCGCAAAGACAAGAAGCACTGTCTGATAATATAGCAAATATGCACACAATAGGTTACAGAAGAAAAGATGTTGATTTTTCGCAGTATTTGAACAACACACAGCAAAGTTCAAATCTGGAAACAAGAACAATAGAAAAATACGGCCCTGCCCCTATTGCAAGCTCTTCTAATGGAGGTGAGAGAAAAACCACCGAAGAAGAATTGGTTTTGATGCAAGAAAACTATATGCTCTACAACGTTGCAGTAAGAGAATTGTCAAGCACGATAACACAGATAAAAACAGCATTAAATATATCAGCAAGCTAAATTAAAGGAAATATAATATGGGTTTAATGAATGCATTTGAAATAGGTGCTCAAGGCTTAAATGTCCACGGGAAAAGAGTAGAAATTGCAGCAAAAAACATAGCAAATATTGACACTCCAAATTATTCAAGAAAAATTCCTATAATATCATCAAATCAAGATCAAAGTTTTGCAACAGTGTTATCCTCTATGGGTATGGGTGCACTAAACGGTTCGGGAAGCAGTGGTGGAGTTAATTTCGATGGCATTGTAGAAGATTCTACCCCCGGAACAAAAGTCTACAAACCAGGACACCCTGATGCCGACAAAGATGGCTACATTAGAATGTCTAACACAAATGCTTTTGTCGAAATAGCTGACGCTACAATGGCACAACGTGCTTATGAGGCTTCGTTGAGCGTTATTACAATATCAAAAGCAATGGCCACTTCTGCACTGGAAATAAATAGATAAAACTAGCCAAAAAGAGAATATGAAATCTGAAAAATAGTCGTATAAAAAATATATGACTATTTTTATTGAAAAAATCAAAGCAAGACAAATCATTGATTCTAGAGGAATTCCAACGCTAAGTGTAGAATCCGTTTTATCTGATGGAACAAAAGCAATATCGAGCGTGCCTTCAGGAGCTTCTAAAGGCACAAAAGAAGCAGTAGAATTAAGAGATTACAATCCTAATTATCTTTTTTCAAAAAGTGTTCTTGGAGCAAAAGACAACGTAAATTCTGTTATCTTTAGCAATTTAAAAGGCAAATCACCTTTTGAGCAATTTGAAATTGACAAACTTCTTGAAAAATTGGACGGAAGTTCGAATTTTAAAAATTTGGGAGCTAATGCAGCTTTGGGTGTTTCTTTATCTATTTGCGAAGCAGCAAGCAAATCGAGAAAAGTCGAGTTGTTTGAATATATTGGCGGAATAAATGCAAATATTCTACCAATTCCAATGATAAACATAATAAACGGCGGTGCACATAGCAACAACAATCTTGATTTTCAAGAATTTATGATAGTGCCTTCAGGCTACAATTCATTCAAAGAAGGAATAGAAGCATCTTTAGAAGTTTTTAACAAATTAAAAGAAATACTAAAAAAAGAAGGAAAATCAATTTCCACAGGAGATGAAGGCGGTTTTGGGGCTGATTTCAATTATACAAATGAAGCAATAGACTATATTCTTTCTGCAATCGAAAAAAGCAACCACACAACAAACAAAATAAAATTAGCACTAGATTGTGCTGCAAATGAAATGTTTTATGAAGACAAATATCATATCGACAATAGAGTCTTTGCAAGCGAAGAAATGATTGAATATTTAAAGAATTTGGCAACAGAATATCCTATTATTTCTATCGAAGATGGACTAAATGAAAATGATATTTCAGGATGGAAAAAACTAACTACTGAATTAGGCAACAAAATAATGCTTGTTGGAGATGATATTTTTACAACCAATGTAAAATCTTTGGCTGAAGGAATAAAAAGCAATGTTGCAAATAGCATTTTAATAAAACCAAATCAAATCGGTACAATCACAAAAACTCTAGAATGTGTAAAATTAGCAAAAAACAATTGTTACAAAACAATAATCTCGCATCGTTCAGGAGAAACAGAATCAACTTTTATTGCAGACTTGGCGGTAGGGCTGAATGCAGGCTTTATAAAAACGGGGTCTTTATCTCGTTCTGAAAGATGTGCAAAATATAATAGGCTTTTGTATATAGAAGATTATTTAGGGCAAAATGCAAAATATTTTGGAAATTTCTTGAAAATATAAAAAGGCTCTCAAAATAAAATTGAGAGCCTTTTTTAAAATCAAATTCAGGTTTTTATGCTTCTTTTGTTTCTTCTTCAAAAACTTCTTTAATTGTTTCAGAAGCAACAACTTCAACGTTAAGTTGAGCTTTAACTTTTGAAGACAATTTAATTGTCATTACAAAATTTCCGATATGGTTAATTGGATTGTCTAGGATGATTGATTTTTTGTCAATTTCCATACCACATTTAGCAAGCAATTCTTCTGAAAGTTTTTTTGTTGTGATTGTACCAAACAATTTGCCTGATTCACCAGCTTTTGCAGACAAAGAAATAGAGCCAATTTTTTCGATTTCTTCTTTTGTTGCTAGAGCTTCTTGGTGTAATTTTTCAGCTTTTGCTTTAATTCTTGCAATATTTCTTTCTCTTTGTGCTAAAGCACCTTTTGTTGCAACTTCAGCCAATGAGTTAGGAATAAGGTAGTTTCTTGCATAACCGTCTTTAACGTTAACCAAGTCGCCTACTTCACCTATATTTTGAACATCTTTTTTTAGTATAACCTGCATGGTTTTCTCCTTATATTAAATTATTTTTGTTTCTATTGTTAAGCTAATTTTTATCTTATTCAAAACATGCTTAAATTTCAAGCATGGTCGTTTTATTTAGTTCTTTTTTCTTTTTGTTTTTCTTTTTTTGTAGGTTCTTCAGGAACTTTTTCTTCAGCTGTTTCTTCTGTTTCGTCGGTAATTTGGTCAGCGAGTTCTTGAGCTTTTTCTTTTACCAGTTCTTTTATTTCGCCTACTATTTCTTCTGTTTTTTCTATTTTTGCCTTTTCTGCAATAGACAATGCTTCATCAATTTCTTCATCTGTTCTTGTTCTTAAAACAGGAATACTCAAATTCAAAATTGTTGCGTTTTCTTTTGCATCTATGCTCAAATCAAAAGAATCAACATTAATCTCCAGATATCTGGAAATGCTTTCTAGCATGTCATCTTTTAACATTTGCATAGCACGTTCCGAAAAACCAACTCTATCTTGCATCAAAACAGTTCTTAGACGATTTTTTGCAACAACTTTTGTATCGTCTTGTGCTTGGGAATTAAAAAAGCTTAAAACCCTATCATATAAATCTGAAAAAATATCTTTCACTTAACACCTCTTTTTACGCTTTCTTTGCAAAAAATTTCTTGATTTTGTCAATCAATGTTTCAGGCTCATCTATATCCAACAAAGGAACATCATCGCCCATTATTCTTCTTGCAACATTCATATATGCAGCACCTGCAAGTGATTTTTCGTCATTTACAACAGGTTCACCTTTATTTGTTGAGGTGATAATATTTGTATCTTCAGGAATTACTCCAATAAGCTCACATGACAAAATATCAATTACATCATCAACGCCCATCATATCGTTTGATTTTATTAGTTTAGGTCTTACACGATTAACCAAAAGACGATATTTTTCAACGCCTTCTTTTGATTCTAGTAAACCTATTATTCTATCAGCATCTCTAATTGCACTCATTTCAGGAGTTGTAACAACAATTGCTTCATTTGCACCTGCAACAGCGTTTTGGAAACCTTGTTCAATACCTGCCGGACAATCAACAAGAACATAATCAAATTCTTCTTTTAATTGATCACAGATATCTTTCAACTGCTCAGCATCAACCGCTGATTTGTCACGAGTTTGTGCAGCAGCAAGCAAGCACAAATTAGGATTCTTTTTGTCTTTAACAAGTGCTTGTTTAAGTTTGCAACGTCCTTCAACTACGTCAACTATTGTATAAACTATTCTATTTTCTAAACCTAAGAGCAAATCCAAATTTCTTAATCCGATATCAGTATCGATTAGTACAACCTTATTTCCAAGATTTCCAAGGGCTGTACCAATATTAGCAGATGTGGTAGTTTTACCTACACCGCCTTTACCTGATGTAATAACAATAACGGAACCTGCCATTTATATCTCCTTTTATTGATTAATCTTAAATAACATTATTTCGCCATCTACAGCTCTAGCTTCTTCCGGAGTAAAGATTGATGAACGAATAATATATGGAATATTAGTGCCATCAGGACGTCTAGAATAACAGCTTGCGATTCTAAGTTGTACAGCATTCATTTTTAATGCCCTAACTTTTGCGTTGATATTACCTTTGCAGCCGGCATGAGCAATTCCTGACAACACGCCCCAAACAGTAATATCTCCAACAGCTTTTATTTCACTACCAGGATGGCAATCTCCAATGATAACAACATTTCCTTCGGCTTCCAGAATTTGTCCCGAGCGAAGTGTTTGATTGATATACATTGTTTCTTTTGTATCAGAAACCACAGGGTCGCTGGTTGGAGTTTCATAAAAATCAACCTCTTCCCAATGGTCTTCTGGAATTTCATTTTCATCATAGGCTTTTTTGTAGATACCTATTGAATTTTTGTTAAAATTGTTAAGTTGTTCAGTTTGTTTTTCTTCAACAAGTGTATTGTGCATTACAGGTTCATCTATTGCAATAGAAGAAGGCACATTAAAATCCAAATTTTCACTTTGTGAAACAGGTGAAGTAAATTTTGCAAAATCAGGAGCGAATTGTTTTTCTATGTCTTTGAAATCCTGACTCTTTGAAATTCCTGCTTCTCTCAAATCTGATGTTATATCTATTTTTTCTTGTTGTTTTTTAATAGCATCCAAATCAGCTTCAAAGTGCAATCCATTAACATCTTTTAGAGCAATCATGCTGCTATTTTCTAATTCTTTGTTATCAAAAGGTTTGAATGTAGGGTTTTCTATCTGAACTGCTTCGTCTACTTTTTTAACAGAAATGTTCATATTTCTTGCAACAGAAGCTGTTTCTTCACTACATGTTTCAACTGTATCCAAAGTACAACCATAACTGGTAATTAAAGATTGGATACTCAAGAGTTGAGATTGGTTTAAATATATATTAGACAATTTAAGAACAATTTTTTTGCCTGTATGTTTTAAAGTTTCAAGAGCCAAAGAAAGACTGTTTATTATTTCGCCTGTTAATTTGCAAGATACAAGGTCAACCACAAAAAATTCATTATCACTCATTTTAATTTATTTATTTTACCTTTTAAATCTACTACTTTATTTAAAAGTACATTAAAAAATAATTTACTACAATTGATTATTGCAAATTGTTAAAAAAGTATAACAAATTTGACAAAACTTAAAATCGCAATCAAAAAATTTTGGAACTTTCTTGAGAAAAATTCGTCTATATTAATATAAATGCCGTATTTGCTACTAGGGCTCTTGGGGAGAGAACAAGAGCCTTTTTTTATTGCAAAGCCTGTGCAGAGCTGAAATATCAAACTGTTCAGGTTTGATATGAAAGCGAAGACCTTAGATAAGCGACGTTTCAAATCTCTGATTTGACAGGAGCAAGTGCGGAGCCGGTGCGATAATCAACAAGGCGTTGAGCCTTGGTGATTAAGCATAACGATTGCGACGTGGAACGAAGTTCCTCAGGAGCAAATGCGAAGCCTTAGATAGCCACCGTTACGACTGGAGCGAAGAAATATTTGATTCAACAGGGGTAAGTAATATTTATCAGCAAAAAAATTCTTTCAGGTGTTTTGTTGTGATTGTCACAAATCAAAGAGGATAAAGTATGATAAGAGTAATGACGCCTTCATTTCAAATAAATACACCGCAATACGATAATGCCATAAAGAAAAAAACAAATAGAATTTTGTTATCAGAAAAACAAGATAGCTTTAAATCAACAACAAAACCTGAAATTTCCAATAGCAAAAAGGTTTTAACTGCGGGTCTTTCTATAATGGGTGCAATTGTACTAACAGCAAGCGTTGTTTCATTGATTCAAAAAAATCAACTAAAAAACATCCAAAAAGAAGGAAGTAAAATCCACGAATCAGCAAAAAAATTTCAAACCGCTGCTCAAGATTTGGTAAATGAGGTTTTGGCCAGTTTTGATAATGTAAAAACATCAAAAGATGGCACGAAAGTTATTGAAAAATTTGCTGACGACGGAAAAACATTACTAAGCAAATCTTCTTTAAATAACGGATTTTTAACTATAGACAATTTTTCCGAAAAAACAAGAATAGAAGCAAGAGATGGAGCATTAAGCGGTTTTTATAGAGGTGTTGAATTTCTTGGTGATGGTTCTATAAAAGCAAAAGAAAGTTTCAATATATTGTATGGAAGAGTATTAAACTGGGCAAAAAACATTCAAGAAAATACCGATGGAAGTTGGTCTGCCAAAAAGAAAATATTTTTCCTTGATGAAGATGGAAGAATATTTTCATATATGAAAAAACCGCAAAAGAACGCTGATGGCAGCACTTTTATCAAAGAAACAATGCTTTTTGCAGATGGAAAATTAACTTGTCTTAAAAAAGGCTCAAAAAAAGCTAGCGATGGAAGTAAGTTTGTTAAAAAAATAACAACCTTTGAAAATGAAAAGAAAACAGAATTAATAAAAGACCAACAAATAGATATAGACGGAAACGAAACAGCAAGAAAACAGATATATTTCAAAGACGGAAAAAGAATAAAACAACAAAAAGACTTTTAAAATCTATTCTCCAATAGTATCAACAGCTTCTACTCTAATATCTGTTATCAATTCAGAATATGAAATTACAACGATAGTTGGTATGTGACGTTCGAGCATTTGGTACAAAGGAAGTCTGATTCTTGGAGAACATAATATTACAGGTTGGACGCCAATAGCACCTTGTGCACGCATCAAGGTGTTTGCAGTCGATTCAATAAGCTCTTGTACTTGCATAGGATTTAATAAAAACATTGTACCCAATTCTGTTCTTTGGCAACTATCATCAAGGATTTTTTCCCATTCGGATGAAAGAGTAAGAGCGTAGAGAACTTTATCTTTTGTTGAATTAGATAAACATATTTGTCTACCTAAAGCAGCACGAAGTCTTTCGGATAGAATATCCGGTTCTTTTGAAAATCTGGCATAATCGCACAAACGTTCAAAAATGAATATAATATCTTTGATTGAAACTTTTTCTCTAATCAGATTAACGAAAATTTTTCTAAGGTCAGATGTTGAAATAATAGTTGGAACAAGGTCATTAACCAAAGTCGGGTCTTGTGATTTTACCAGTTCCATCAACTTCAATACATCTGTTTTTGTCATAACTTCATCAACATATTTGCGGACACATTCTTGCAAGTGAGTTACAATAACATCAACCGCATCAATTGCTTGAATTTTGTCATTTTTTCCTATGTGTTGAGGATTCAACCAATAAGCCTGAGATTGGAATGTTGGTTCAACTGCAACAATTGCGTTTTCGGGCAATTTTTTCCCTAATGCTTGATATTGATCAGCAATTACCATTAATTTTCCGGGATAAACAGTACCCAGTGCAACGGGGTTTCCACGAATGGAAATCAAATACTCATTGTCTCCAATTGCAGACGAGTCCATAATTCTGATATTCGGAATAATATACCCTAAATCATCAGTCACACGTTGACGAAGTGCTGCGATTTTTGCAAGCAATTGTCCATCTTGTTCAGGGTCTGCAATAACAAGCAATGCAGCACCAACTTGCAAAGATAAAACATCAACGCCCAATCTTTCATACATTTTGTTTGGATTAACCAAATCTTGCATATTCTGTTTAACAGCGTCCAATTGACCCAATTGTTGTTGAACATCTTGATTAACAAGAACAGAAAAAGCACCTCCGACCAATATCAAAGCAAAAATAACAAAAGGATACCAAGGCAAATGAGTGATTGGAGAAGTCAAAGCACACAATATCAAAAAGCCGGCAGCTAAAAACAAACTTGTTGGTTTGGATAAAATCTGCAAAGCCAAATCAGAACCCAATGCAACCCCTGAACCTGTTGCACGTGACATAACGATACCAGATGATATTGACATTAAAAGAGATGGAACTTGTGAACACAAGCCATCCCCGATTGTTAACGTTGTATACTTGCCGATTGCATCTTCAGGTGCCATACCGTTTACAATTATCCCAATAATCAAACCGCCTACAATATTGATGATTGTAATAATAATACCTGCGATAGTATCACCTTTTACAAACTTCATCGCACCATCCATTGAACCATAGAGGCTTGATTCTCTTTGTAAATCTTCACGGCGTTTTACTGCTTCTTCCGGAGAAATCAATCCGGCGTTAAAATCGGCGTCGATTGTCATTTGTTTACCAGGCATCGCATCCAATGCAAAACGTGCAGAAACTTCAGCGATACGTTCAGCACCTTTTGTAATAACCATAAACTGCACAACCGTAATAATCAAAAATATGACTATACCAACAATCATATTACCACCTGAAACGAAATCGCCAAAAGCAGTAACGACCTGTCCTGCATCACCTTTTGCAAGAATTAAACGAGTAGATGCAATAGACAAAACCAATCTAAATACTGTACCTATAAGCAAAATAGAAGGAAATGCAGCCAGTTCAAGGGGTTTATTTACATACAAAGATATCATTAATAGAACAATACCCAATGTAATATTGAACCCGATAGACATGTTAATCATCCAGTTTGGAACTTCAAACAACAAAATTCCGATTAACAATATAACAAAAATCGCTAATGAAAATTCAGAAAGTAAATTTGTGCCTTGTTTACCGGGAGCAGCCAACTACAGTCCTCCCCTATAAATTCCAAACGCCCCTTGCAAAATCGCAAGCTGAGTTTTGAAATTGGCATCAATTACGCCATTATTCGCAACAACCAAACAGCTTCCTTTTTCTACTGAATCATCAGCAACGAAATTAACTTTTGCCGTTATATTTTTACTTTTAATAACTTCAGGCAAAGACACTTGAGCAAATTCAACATCTTGGGAATTCACTTTTATTGTTATTTTTTGGGTATCTGTGCTTATTTCGTCCATTACCGACATAACAATATTTTTCAATACATCGTGTGAAATTTCTACTTCTTTTTTAATGATTTTTTTTGCTATTTCCATAGACAATTCCATAATATGAGGATAAAACTCTTTGTACATTTCATCTTTCATATCCAAAAATTCTTCAAGCGAAGTCTTGATGTTGTCTATGTCTTGTTGAGCTTTCAATAAACCATTCTGATAACCTTCACGAGCCGCAAGCTCTTTTATAGAGTGGGCTTCTTGTTGAGCACGAGTAACCAAAGAACGCTCATCTATTCTTCTATAGCCTCTACGCCTATCGCCTCTTCTTCTTTCAATTCTTTCTTTAAATTCAATAGAAGAAATATCTATCTTTTCAAAAGATTCTTTTTCAACATCTTCTTTTGGAGGTTTTAATTCTATTTGTATTTCTTCTTTTTTGTTGGTATTTTCAGCTTTTTCGACATCAAGAATAACGGCTTCTTTTTTTATTACATTCTTTTTTTTGCGAGAAACCGAAGGAGAAGATTGTTCTTTTTTTGAAGTAGAATTTTTACCTCTGATTATCATACGATATTTTCTTCTATATATTTAGATACAGTATCTGCAATATATGCAGGCAATTTTTTTCTTTTGCCATCATAACAAGAATAAACAAAATCCTTTATTGCAGGCCTTTCATTATCTATAATAGTAGAAATTTTTTCTCTAGACGAATTTTTTACAATTTTATACAATTTTTTGTATGCTCTATCATAACTTATTACAATTGTTTCAGGCAAAACGGTTTTCAAATCTTCAAAACATTTTATTGTCGCATTCAAATCCATTTTTTCTTCTAAATCAGGAATTTTTAGATACTTCAACAATACATCTCTTTCCGGTTTTTTAAAGCCTTGTACAATGTTTTTTATTTTGTCACTCGGAAAACTTTTGATTAAAACAGCTAAAGAAGCAAGTTTTATGATTTTGTCATCAGACATGCATTCTGTCTGCATTTTTATATCATCGTTCGCTTGTTCAACTGCCATATTATCGATATTTGATTGAGACAACGTATTTTTTGCCAAATCTTGGCTCAAAACTCCCTTTTGCTCCAATTCGGCAACAGCTTTTGAAAAGCTCTTTTTAACTTGTGCTTCTACAAGGGCGATTAGTTGTTCTTGTGGTATTTCATTTTCTATTGCTTTTTTTGCAACATCAAAAACCGTAAAGGCAACTTTTTGCAAAATGCTTTCTCTTAACTCAGGAGCAATTCCTGCTCTAATTACGTCTATTGATTTGTGAAAAATCCACTCTCCAATAAACTGAACAACAAGACAAGCTTCTTGGGCGTTGAGTTTAGAATCTTTTTCACCCAAAAGAGCATCTCCTGCCATTTTGCAAAAGCGATAAATTATATCAACAATAAAATCTAAATCTGTTTTTTGGATATCATTAGGCACTACTTGTCTAGCTTGTGAAGACAAGTCACGAGCAAACGCTTCTGAATTAAAATTACTTATTCCCGTATTTTCTGCCATAATTTATTGAGCCGCTTCTTTATGCACTTTCAATCCAATTTTTAAGTTTTTCTATTGCTTCATTTTCATCCATAGAATTGAAATCTGATTCCAGTTCATCTATTGCATCTGCCAAATTGCCACGATTGTGATTTTGACTTTTTGTTGCCATATTTTTTGCTTGTTCCAATGCTAGAGTGTATTGGTTTTTTTGTTCAATCATATTTTGTGCCATCTGTTCTTGTTGTGCAATCAGATTGTTTGCTTGGTTTGTAACATCTTTTAGTTGTTGTTCTTGCGTTGCAGCGATTTCTCTCAAGTATTCAAGCTCTTCTTGTTGTTTTTTGCTTGCATCTTTCACTTTTTTTCCAATATGACTCAAGCCAAAAATCAACCCTATAAGAAGCATACCCCCAACAACCCACCATGGATTTCCTGATTCTTCAGGCTTTGGAAGTTCATTTTCTTTATCCGGCGCCATAACCAAACTATTAGATTCTACATAAGCGATAGAAACGTCTTCGGCCTTCACTTTTGGGCTTGCTGCAGAAGCGATTAAAGATTTCAATTCAAACAAACTCATATTTGCAGGAATTGCATTTTCTTCTATCGAAACCGCAATAGATATTTTTTCTATTATTCCGGCATCCATATATTCATTTACTTGTGTTTTTGAAACGCCATATTGGGTTTCCGTTGCTGATCTGGAATATCTTCTATCTTGAGAAGAAGAACCGTTTTGGATTCCGTTTTGTACCCCATCAGGAACTTGTACACTTACGGGACTCATGCCTGATGATGTCGAATCGTTGTGATTATCGCCCAAGTTTTCTTTAAAATGCTGTTCAGATACTGCTGTTTTTTGGTCAGGGTTGTATAAAATGCTTGATTTTTCGACAGGTGATTGAGTCAAAAATGTAGAAACAGTCGCAATATAGTTACCTTTTCCTAACAATTTATCCAATTGAGCATTAACTTTTGATTGCATATATTTGTCATTTTCTTCGATTTTTGCAATCGCATCATCAGATGCACCAATTATTGAATTGTAAACTGTTCCATTTGTATCTGTGATAGAGATATTATCAGCTTCCAGCCCGTTTACCGCACCTAAAAGAAGATTAGATATAGCTTTTACTTTCATATTGTCCAATCTTTCGCCGGATGGCATAGTGATTTGGACTGTTGCTGTTATTGGTTTTTGGTCTGAAGCAAAGAATGTTTGTTCAGGAATAGAAACAAATACTTGAGCGTTTTCAATTGGAGGAATTTTTCTGATTAATCTGGACAATTCACCATTAATTGCCCTAATTAGTCTGATTTTTTTATCATCTTTTGTAGATGTAAAATCACCTTTATCAAAAATTTCAAGTCCGGTGTGCTCATCCAACAAACCACTCTTTACTATCGCTAATAACGCCCTATCTCTTTGGTCTTGGGTATATTCTTTTAAAACTATACTTTGCTTTGAACCATCCGGAACTTTTGTTGCAATTATTTGTTCACGAGCTAAAAGCGCTTGAACCTCAAGAGCTTTTCCTGGGTTGTCTGTTGTAAACAATGTAACAGGGTCATTTTTTATGATTTTTTCTGAAGTTTTTATTTTTTGATCTACGCTTTCACTTGCTGCAGAATTTGACGAATTCACATTAACAAGTACAAAAATCACCAACACAAAAACAATTGCCAGCGTAACTCCGCAGCAAATTATCGTATACAAAAGTGGTTTATTTTCAGTTATTTGTTTTAGGTCAAATTTTTCCATATTTTGGCAATTTTCTTATAGTAAAAATTGTACTATTATTCTTTTTTAAAGTTAATACTAAATAGTTATTTGCATGATTTTTTCATACGTTTGTAGTATCTTGCCTGTGACAGTTGCAGCAGCTTGCACAGTAAGTTCACTTTTTGCAACAGCAGCCATTACATCATGGACATCGGCTTTGCCTTGCATAGCATCAGCAAGAAGTTCTTGGGGTTTGTTTGTTGTTTCATTCATTTCGCCAATCATATCAATCATCAAATTTTTAAAATTCCCGATTTTATTGTCTGCATTGACAGAAACATTTCCCTCAAGAGGTTGCATTTTATCTAATCTTGAAAAATTAATATGTCCGATTTTGCTATTCATTATTTATTCCTTTTATAGATAGTTTTTTAATACAGCTCTAACATAATTTTGGGTTTCAGGATAAGGTGGAACACCGGAATATTTGTCCACTGCCCCGGGGCCTGCATTGTATGCGGCAAGAGCAAGAATTTTGTTTCCGTTGTATTTATCTAACATTTGTTTTAGGTATTTTACTCCACCTTCTATATTTTCTTTTGGATCTAGAGGGTTATTTACGCCGAGTGATTTTGCGGTTTTTGGCATTAATTGCATCAAACCCAGTGCACCTGCTTTTGATATAGCATTTGGGTTAAATGCAGATTCTTGTTTTATTAGAGCTTGTACAAGTTTTTCTTCTACTCCATAATTTTTGCTTATGTGTTTTACATAGTCTAGAATTTTATCTTTTGAGGTTAATTTTTCATTTGTTATTGGGGTGGTTTTTGCAGTTGTTGTGTTTATTTTATCTACACTTTTAGACAAACTTCCAAAAGGCAAAAAAGATGTCGTTTTTACATTTGGCGGCAAATCAACATTGAATATGTTGTTATTTCTTTGCGATGAATCTATTTTTGATTCAGCTAAAATTTCATTAAAGCCTTTCATAGATTCGCTTTTTGTTTCTTCTGCAGGATAGAATGAATTTATATAGCGATTCAATTCATCTACACGTGAATATGCAGTCGCTTGAGAAGAAGAATTTATGTAATTTTGGATTTGTGGACTATACATCAACCTTTTCCCCTGTTTTTATTTTCGGACACAAAAAAGTATTCTGAAATAAAAAGAGAATAATTCATTCATTTGTATTAATATTTAATGTTTTATGTAAAAAAATCAATCTTGTTTGCCTAAAGTAAATAATGATGTTAAATTATTAATAAAAATCGTTGTTTGGAGTAAATATGAAAAAAGGTTTTACTTTAGCAGAAGTAATGATAACATTAACCGTAATCGGTATAATAACGGCAGTCATTATTCCCGTTGCAATACATTCAAAGCCAAACGAAAATACATTAAAATTTAAAAAAGCCAATGAAACGCTATACCAAACAATATCAACAATGACAAATTCAGACAAATATTACAAAAATGGGGATTTGGGACTAAAAGCAAACGGCAACGATGTTGATGCTACATATTTTTGCAAGACTTTTTCTGATATTGTATCGGTCAAAAAATCTGACTGTAGAATAATGGAGAAAAGCTCAGATACAAACAACTGGGATCACTATCAATATACCTATTGGGCAATAGAATGGGCGGAAAGTGAACTTGATAGATACTGTAAAGAAAGACAAGAAAATAATTACGAAGAAATAGTGACAACTGATGGCATTATATATTTTGAGCCGGGCACTACTGTACATTTTAAAACAAAAGGAACTCCCAACAATGGCAATATAGAAGATGCTTATCTTTTTTATGACAATGCTCAAAATTCATTTAAACAAAATAGGGTGTATAAAACTCTTTGTGTTGACGTAGATGGATTAAACAAAGGCGAAGACCCTTTTGGTTATGGAATAAGGGTTGATGGAAAGATTTTTGCAGGCCCTAGAGCTAAAGAGTGGCTTGCAAAATCAGTTCAAGAAGAATAACATTTTTGCCAAAAGACTAAAAATCTTTTGGCAAAAATTGTTTTGTATTTAAATTAATTTATTTTATTATAGGAGCAACAAATTGTCTTGTCATCAATTCTTTATCCAATACCAACAATGCTGCAGGAGTATCTTGTATCATTTCTAATTGATGCAAAATGTCAGAAAAACTTTCTTCTTCTTCGACTTGTTCATTTATGTACCAATTCAAGAAAATTGAAGCTGCTCTATCATTGTTGTCTTGTGCAATTTTTGCAAGTTCATTTATTTTTGATGTAACCAATTGTTCATGGACTATACCTGTTTTAAACACATCTAATGGACAACTCCACTCTGTTTGAGGTTTTTCTATTGTATCCAGTTTTACTTTTCCGCCACGTCTTAAAACATAATCTATCATGCCCATAGCATGTACTCTTTCTTCTTGGACTTGGACTGACATCCAATTTGCAAAACCATTTAAATTTGCATTTTTAAAATATGCATACATAGATAAATACAGATACTCTGAATATAATTCAGCATTTATTTGCGTGTTGAATGCTTTTTCTACATTTTCGTTTAGCATATTGCCTCCTTTTTTTCAGATTCTATCATAAAAACAAAAATTCAATCATTAGCCTTTTGCATCTTAATCTGCTATAATTTATTTGTGAACGAAGAGATAGAATACAAACTACAAAAACTAAAAGAAAAGACCTATACAACGCTTGAAAATATTGATTTGTACAAATACAAAGGTGTTGTTTCAAAACTTTTGGGTCTTACTGTAGAAGTTAAACTCCCCGGACTGAAAATCGGTGATTTGTGCTATATCCAAACCTACACAGGCGAAAGAAAAGCTGCAGAAGTCCAAGCATTCAAAGGGGATGTTGCACAACTTCTTTTACTTTATGATGGAGAAGGAATAGGACAAGGTTCTTTGGTTGAAACAACAGGCTCTCCTATTTTGTTGCCTGTTGGAGATTTTTTGTTGGGCAGATTAATAAATCCGCTGGGTGAACCCATGGACGGCAAAAGTCTAAATGTCGAAGGTGCAAAATATATGAACATTAACGGCACAATCCCCGATCCTTTTTCACGCCCTATTATTACAGAACAAATGTCTACAGGTGTTAGGGTAATTGATGGGCTTTTGACTATGGGAACTGGACAAAGAATGGGGCTGTTTGCAGGTTCCGGTGTCGGAAAATCGACACTTCTGGGCATGATTGCAAGAAACTCTGATGCCGATGTCAATGTCGTAGCACTGATTGGAGAACGTGGACGTGAAGTTAAAGAGTTTATTGTTGATTCTCTAAAAGAAGAAGGTATGAAAAAATCTGTCGTTATATGTGCGACAGGGGATTTGCCGCCATTAATCAGAATGAAGTGCTTGCTTGCTGCAACAACTGTTTGCGAATATTTTAGAGATCAAGGCAAAAAAGTATTTTTAATGACTGATACAGTTACACGTTGTGCAATGGCAGGGCGTGAAGTTGGTCTGTCATTGGGCGAACCTCCCACAATGAAAGGTTATCCGCCTTCTATTTTTTCTTGGTTGCAAAGAGCATTGGAAAGAACAGGAAATTCAGAAAAAGGCTCAATAACAGCCCTATATACAGTATTGATGGAAGGCGACGATATCACAGACCCTATTGTTGATATTGTAAGGGGTATTGTAGATGGGCACATATTTTTATCAAGAAAAGTTGCAGAACAAAACCACTATCCCGCAATCGACGCTCTCGGTTCTATTTCGAGGTTGATGAGTGCAATAGCTGATCCTGAACACAAAGAAGCAGCAGGTAAAATGAGAAACCTGATGGCATTGTATAGAGAAAACAAAGACTTGATTGATGTCGGCATGTATCAAACAGGTTCAAACCCCAGACTCGACATTGCAATCGAACTAATGCCAAAAATAAATGCTTTTTTGCAACAAAAGACAACGGATATTGTTTCTATGAAAACAACAATCGACACTTTAAAAAATATGATGAGAAACGTCAATATCTAAACATGATAAGAAACAGTAGAATCTTCAGGAATTTTTTCATCCATTTCATAACCATTTGCTGCATTTGATGTTTCTAGCGTTGTTTTTGAAGAATTTGTATTTTCTTCTTCAACTTGTTCTTCTTGAGTTTTTTTCTTTTCGCTTATTCTTTCTTTGTATTTTTCTAAAACTTCATCAAGTGTGTAGTATTTGTAATAAAACAATTTTCTATAAGCATCACTAAGCAAGCTAGAGTTTGATTTTTTTCCTGCTTCTGTCGGATAAATACTATTTAAAAATTTACGAAAAATATATTCACTACCCAAGTCGCCACTTGCGATAGATTTAACTGTTAATGACATATAACTTCCTTAGTCTAGTAATTTCATTATATAAATTACAAACTAAAGAAGTTACAAAAAATTGTCATTATTTTACAAAAATATACATATTTAATCTTATATTTAAAAAAGCCCTTTTATAAACAAAGGGCTTTTATTTTACGTTTTAAAGTCTTTTTGCAGCTTCATGGAGTTCTGATTGCTGAGTTGTTCCACCTTCATATTCTATCAATTTGTCACTTGTTTTAAGCGTCATAGTTTGAAAATCGAAATTTTGATAAAAGAAATACGCAGCAACTATAAGCAATATCCATAAAATAAATTTCATTTTTCTATTTCTCCTATTGTCCTGTAATTTCTACTTCACCTTTTGATGAAATTTCTTCTTTTAGTTTTGAAATAAAGTCGTCAAGCGACATAACGCCTACTTGTCCTACTCCACGTTTTCTGATTGCAACAGTATTAGATTCAACTTCTTTGTCTCCTGCAACAAGAACGTATGGAACTTTTTTGTTTTGTAGGTAATCTCTGATTTTGTAGTTCATAGATTCAGACTTGTCTTCAAAAATAACTCTTATATTGTTTTCTTTTAGTTTTTTAAACACGCCTTCAAGATATTCGTTGTGTTTTTCACTGGAAATCGGAACAAGAGCAACTTGTTGAGGAGCAAGCCAAGTAGGGAACGCTCCTGCGTAATGTTCGATTAATATACCGTGGAATCTTTCCATAGAACCAAAAATTACCCTATGAAGCATAACAGGAGTTTTTAATTGTCCGTCTTTGTCTTGGTATTTAATTTCAAAACGTTCAGGCAAGTTGAAATCAAGTTGTATTGTAGCACATTGCCAAGTTCTTCCGATTGCATCTTTTACTTTGAAGTCTATTTTTGGCCCATAAAATGCTCCATCACCTTCGTTTATTTCATATTTCATGCCACGTTTATCCATTGCTTCTTTTAGGCCTGCTTCTGCCAGTTCCCAATTTTCCAATTTTCCAACGTAACTTTCGGGACGAGTAGACAATTCTACTTCAAATCCCATTTTAAAGATTTTCATTGTATCAGAAACAAAATCAATAATTTCATTAATTTCTGAAACCAATTGTTCAGGAGTACAGAAAATGTGTGCATCGTCTTGCGTGAAACCTTGTACACGAGTAAGACCTGACAATGCTCCTGATTTTTCACGTCTATAAACTGTACCCAACTCTGCCATTCTCAAAGGCAAATCACGATAAGAGTGACGTTGTGCTTGATAAATCAGAATATGGAATGGACAATTCATAGGTTTTACTATATATTGATCATCGTTTTCATCTGTTTTTTGTATAAAGAACATATTTTCTTTATAGTGGTCAATATGTCCGGACAATTCCCACAATTTTGTTTTTGCCAATTGCGGAGTTTGAACAATTACGTAGCCTCTTTTTCTGTGTTCACTTCTCCAGTAATTTTCTATTTCTTCTCTTACCGTGTACAAATTTGGATGCCACAAAACAAGCCCGCCTCCGATTTCTTCTCTAACTGAGAACAAATCTAATTGCACGCCCAATTTTCTATGATCTCTGCGTTTTGCTTCTTCGAGCTGATTTATGTATTTGTCTAATTCTTCTTTTGTTTCAAAAGCTGTCGCATAGATTCTTTGGAGCATTTTGTTTTTTTCATTACCTCTCCAATAAGCACCTGCTACAGACATTAATTTGAAAGCTTTTATTTCTTTTGTTGATTCTATATGAGGTCCTGAACAAAGATCATTAAACAAGACATTACCGTCTTTGTCTTTTGTCAAATACAACGTAGGATTGTCATTTTTGTGTTCTTCCAATAATTCCGCTTTGTAAATTTCGCCTTCGTTTTTAAATTCTTGGATTTGTTTTTCAACATCAGGAATAACATATTTTTCAAATGTTAAATTTCCGGCGATTAATTTTTTCATTGTTTTTTCGATTTCTTTAAGGTTTTCATCAGACAACGTAACCCCTTCTATATCGAAATCATAATAAAAACCGTTTTCGATAGCAGGGCCGATTGCCAATTTTGCTTGCGGATAAAGTTTTTGCACAGCTTGTGCCATAATGTGAGAACAAGAGTGTCTTAAAGTTTGTAATCTTTCGTTGTTTTCCATAGCTTCCTCAAAATTTACTGTTTTAAAATAATTTTAGCACAAATTTGAATTATTTTGTAAATTTTTATTAACAAAATATTTCGCACAAAGCAATTTTGTTCTTTTTCCTTCTTTAGAAGTAGAGTCACCAGCGATACAAAGGTTTTTTATGAACATTATTAATTTTGCTCCAGCAAGAAAACAACAAGTGTACAATTTTCAACAAAATAGCATTACAAATTATCAAAAATATCCGAATCTTTCACCATTGAAAAGCGATTCTGTTTCTTTTACAAAAAAAGTGTCAACCAAAGATACAACGGATTCTGACGATATTAAAGATTCAGCTACGCTCGAATGGATTGATGATAAAAAAGTTAGAGAATTAGCCAAAAAGGCTCTAAAAGAAAATTATTGTCTACAAAAGGATGAAATAGTAACCATTCTAAACTATTTTAATATTAGTTTTAAAAGAAATACAGGCGATGACCAATATGCCCACGAATATATAAAAGCAAGAGAAAGCAAAATCACAATACAAGCAGCAAACAAAGATATTGACAACGGATACTCAAACAGAATCAAAGCAGCACTAAAAGTAATAAATTTGACTAACGGAGAATTGTATTTGCTCAAAAATCAAATTCCAAGCAAAGAAGAAATAGCTGCTTTTGTAAACAATGAAACAGTTAAAAATACGCCTGATGAATTCAAAAACCCTTACAGATTAAAATTGGAAGAATATCAAAAAAGAAAATCATTGCAAGGTGCAGCAGAAATACAGCAGCCAAAAACTTCGATTCCGACAAATTTCTACACTAAAGAACTGGAAACCCAACGTTGTGACCAAAAAGAATACATTACATTCTATCAAAATGAGGCACTGGAAGAAATTGACTCATTAGAATATGTTGATGAAAAAGAAAAAGAAAATTTCAAAAGCAAAATAAAAAAAGAAACAAAAGCAACCTTGCAAGAATTAAAAAACAAAATAACCGCATTTAAAGAAACACAATACAGTTCTTATGAAGAACTGGAAGAAAAATATGATACTTGCGAAAAAGATATTTCAAATGTAGGAAATGCTTATGAAGAAACAATTAATGAAATCCTACAAACAAGCTATATACTAGATGACTCAGGAGAAATTGTTTCTTCAAACATTTCTTCAACAAAAAAAGCTCAAGAAAGATTGGCTGACTTCAAAGAAAAAGCAAAAAGACCATATTCTGATAGTATCAAAGAAATTCAAAATGAAGTTGATAGCTTAAATGAAAAAATTCAAACGAGTTGTACATCAAAAATCAAAGTAATAAAAGAAAAATTACAAAACTTGCAAGATGCAGACTACAAAGAAGCAAAAGAAATAAATAACGAAATATCTGCTCTTAAAAGAGAATTATACAAAGAAACACAAATCCTACAAAATTCTTTGGAATTGTCATTGCTTGAATTAAAAATATTAGAAAATAGAGCAAACGAATTCAACAATACAGCAAAAGAAGAATCCAATGTTTCATCTCAAGTCTTGAAAACCCAAGAAGCCGAAAAAAGAAAATATCTTAAAACAACTTTTGCAAAAAATATCATCTCAACAGCAACAGAAAATATTTCTACAACATATCAAATTGCAAACAAAGAAATGGTAAGAAATTTATTGTTGAATCAATTTACTCAAGAAGAACTAAACGATTTAAATACCCAAAACCTAGACATCGTTAAGACAAAAATAAAACAAATGTTAAATACAGACGAATTTAAAAAATTGCAAGTTTCTATCTTGTTAAACTCTTTAAACAAAGAATTAAAAAACAAAAAAGCAGAAGAACAAAAACAAGCAAAAATTGAAGAAAGAAAAGTCCAAAAACAACAAATAGCAAGAGCAAGACATATTCAAAATTTCTTAATAAACTATTCACAAAATCCAAGCAGAGGAAAATCAGCACAAAAAAGTGCAGGTAATATGATGCTTGAAATCAGAAAAAATGAAGAAAAAGAAGCAATCGAAGAAATAAAAAATCTGGATATAACAAGCCTTTTTTAATCAATATATAAATTAGATTTTTAAAAAAAGACTGAAAATTTTTAAGAAAATTCAGTCTTTTTTAATATTATTGTTTTTTAATATTATCTTATTTTTTCAATAATTACATCAACAAGTTTTGATGTTGTCACAAGTTCATTTCCTTGTTCTTTGTTAAAGATATCCCTTGTTCTATAGCCATCTTTTAGGGTTTCTTTGACTGCTCTTATTATATTATCAGAAGCAAGCTTGTTATCAAAAGAATAATTCAACATCATTGCAGCAGACAATATTGTTGCTATCGGATTCACTACATTTTTGCCTTTTAAGTCAGGAGCAGAGCCGTGGATTGGTTCGTACATAAAAGGTGTTTTTCCATCAGACAAAGAAGCTGAAGGCAACATACCCAAAGAACCTGCCAATGTAGAAGCTTCGTCTGACAATATATCGCCAAAAATATTGCCTGTTAATATTACATCGAATTGTTTTGGATTGAGGACGATTTGCATTGCACAATTATCAACATACATAAAATTCAACTCAACATCAGGATATTCTTTTGAAACTTCAATTGTTATTTCTCTAAACAATCTGGAAACCTCAAGAACATTTGCTTTATCTACGCAGCAGACTCTTTTTTTACGTTTTTGTGCTGATTTAAAAGCAACATGAGCAATACGGCGAATTTCATCTTCGTCATATATCATATTATTGAAGCCAACTTTTATTTCTCTGCCATCTAAGGTAATTTTCTTTTCTATTCCTCTGGGTTCTCCAAAATATACATCGCCCGTTAATTCTCTAACTATCATTATGTCTGTATTTTGGACAATTTCAGATTTCAGAGGAGAAGAGTGCAATAATTCATCAAAAACCTTTACAGGACGAAGATTTGCAAATAAGTTAAGTTTTTTTCTTATGCCCAAAAGAGCTTTTTCCGGTCTGAATTCCGGAGGCAAAATATCATATTTCCAATCCCCGACAGCTCCCAACATAACAGCGTCAGAATACAAAGCTGTTTCTATTGTTTTGTTTGGTAATGGAACTCCCGCTTGTTCATAAGCATTTCCGCCAATAGGTGCATAGTTGTATTTTAAATTCAAACCATAAACAGAAGAAACTTTATCTAACACTCTAATTGTTTGTTCTAAAATTTCGATTCCGACGCCATCACCCATTAAAACAGCTATGTTTTTCATATTTTTTCCTTATCTTTTTACTTTATTCTACATCCGGCACTATGATTATTTTTTCAACAAAATCAGGAGAAGCGTTGCTATTTTGAGGCATTTCTTTCCAGAATTTTATATAAATAACAGCATCTTTATTTGGACGATTTTCGTATGGATAAAGTTTAAATTGAAGCATTGGCTGGTTAGGAGAACCGTTATTGCAGCCACCTTCTATTCCACAAGAATTGCCCAAATGTATAAAATCTTTCAATTCGGTAATTTGGTTTGTTATATTGTTTTCTTCCGTAAAATACAAATATTCATCAAAATCCGATTTTGTTTTGTCTATGTATGCGTATTTGTAACCAAAATCCACAGCATTTATCGCTTTTAGTTGATATAAGTAGTTTTTGTTTTTTGGTGTTTCAAAACTTAAATCTTCAAATTTTACGGTTAGAATTTTTTCACTTTCTTCGTATTCTACTTGGATAGGCATAAGATTGTTTTTTGGATCATTGCATTCCGGTTTATTTGATGCAAGATTAAAATTGTAAGGAAAATCAAAAGCGACAAGAACCGAAGGGTTATTTAAAAATCTTGATTCTTCAGAATCTCCTTCTATATTTGCACGCCCGTCTGTATTACAGACATTTGTTGAAATCCAAGGTTTATTGCTTTCTATTTGACCTAGTGCATATTCAGATGGGGTGTATTCTGTATTTTTGAATATAGAGTTTCTAACAAATTCTTTTCTTATTTCAAATATTTCTTCTTTAGTTTTTTCATTGTAAGAGGTAAGCGGCATTATAGATATTTCTGTTATAACTCTTTCTTTTTCAGGCTCGGATGGAAGAGTAGAAAGAGCGTTTTGTTGTTGATTTTGTTGAACATCAGAATCAACTGCAGTATTTTGTATTATTTTTAATGCAATTAACAAGACAATAATCATGCAAATTGCTATCATAGTATTTCTTAGATTGTATTTCATAATTCCTTTTTCTATTACAAAGTGATTATAACATAGGAAAGCATTTTTATTCCAATTCAAAATCACTCAAATTGACGGTTTTTAGGCTGTGTCTTAGATTATCGTCTTCATCTTTAAAATGGATTTTGATGTAGTTTTTGGTTATTGCACTGTAGAGTCCTGTTTTTGGAGATTTTCTTTCTATTAGAATTTCTTGCGTTGTGTTTGCATTTTTGTCTAAAAATTCTTTGTGCAATTTTTTAGACAATTGCATTATCTTTTCACACCTTTGCGTTTTTATTTTGTCTTGGA
>CAKUUG010000011.1 GCA_934692665.1 uncultured Candidatus Melainabacteria bacterium
ATACAATACAGAGCATGGAAACCATCTTTTGCTTTTATTTTTTTGCCTTCTTCATAACTTCTTGGATTGTATGAAATTGCACATTCGTAAATTTTGTAGTTTTCGTTTGCGATTTTTATTGTAATTTCCGGCTCAAAACCGAAACAATTTTCTTTTAATGTTGGAGCGAGTTTTTTTATTACTTCTTTTTTAAAAAGCTTGTAACAAGTCTCCATATCTGTAATATCCAGATTTGTATACATATTGGTTAAAAGAGTCAAACCTTTGTTCATAAATGTATGCCAAAAATAAAGTATTCTTCTTGTATCTCGCATCAAATATCTAGAACCATACACTACATCTGCATTGTTTTCCAACATTGGTTTTAATAGTTTAGTGTATTCTAGAGGATTGTATTCATTGTCTGCATCTTGTATACCGATAAAATCCCCACTAGCATTCAAAAAACCGGTTTTTAGAGCACTTCCTTTTCCCATATTTTTAGGATTTTTGAATACTTTTATATTTGTGTATTTTTTTTCAAATTCTTTTGCAATAGAAAACGAATTGTCCGTTGAACAGTCATCGACCAGAACAATTTCGAGATTTATATTGTTTTCTTTTAGATAATTTTTGTTTTGAAGTTCGTTTATTTTTTCTACAATAGAAGAAAGCGTCTTTTCTTCGTTATAAATAGGTACAATAAGACTCAATGTTTTCATAAAAAGATTTTATCGCATTTTAAAAAACTACACAAGAAATCAATATAAGTTAATGTTTCATTGCTTTTAGAATAATGTTTCTCGCATTGAGTGCTTCTTCTTTTGTTAGAGGAGGAGTGGTTTTTAGTTTGTATTCTATATTTAAATTTTCATATTTTGGAATCGCCATATCATGATAAGGCAGTACATCGAGGGCTTTTATGTTTTTTAGAGTAGAAAGAAATTCGCCCAGTTCTTTTAAATATTTTTCATTGTAGGTGATTTCAGGCACAACAACATGTCTTATCCAAACAGGAACATTATGATTAGACAAATATCTTGCAAAATCCAGAATATTTTTGTTAGAGTGGTTGGTTAGTTTTTTGTGTTCATCATCGTTAATGTGTTTTATATCCAACAAAACCAAATCCGTATAATTCATCAATATATCAAAAGCTTCAGTGTTGTTTTTGTTAAACATAACACCTGAAGTATCCAGTGCTGTGTGGATATTTTTTTGCTTTGCCATTTTAAATAACTCACACAAAAATTCCATCTGCATAGTAGGTTCACCACCTGTTGCAGTAATCCCGCCTTTGCAAAATTCTTTTACGCTTTCGTATTTGTTTATTATTTCTTCAACAGAAAAAAGCTTGTTGGTTTCTGTTGACCAGCTATCCGGATTGTGACAATATAGGCATCTCATAGGGCAGCCCTGAAAAAACACAACAAACCTGACCCCTGGGCCATCTACCGTTCCGAATGTTTCTATAGAATGAATATTACCTTTTATTGTCATAGCCTTATTATATCAAAAAAATGAATGATGTTTTAGTTTTTAATCTCGTTATAATTAGATAATGATAAAAATAAAAGTCCAAAGATACTATTCTATGATGCTGTTTGTTATGCTTTTTGTTGGGTTTTTGGCACTTTTTTTTGGTTTAATTTATCTTCTGTTTTTTTCAAATATTGATTTTGGTGTAAAATCACGCTCTGATATGTATGAATTGGTTGGTGTATTGGTTTTTGTCGGGATACCTGTTCTTTTTTCTGCGTTTTTTAATAAAGAAAAATACGTGTCAGAAATTCTTATTTTTGATGAAAGCATTGATATAGTCTACAAAATCAAAGGAAAAGAAGTAGAAAGAAAACAAATTTTTAAAAACGATATAGAAAAATTCAACATAAATACAGAATTGGAAATAAAAGCTCAAGGCAGAAGTTCTTATACAATTGCAAAAAATACAATCAACATAAAAACAAAACAAGAAGAAATTGAGTTTTTCTTTTCTTCACAAAATACTCTTTTTGGCTGTCCTTATCAGCTGATTTTGGATTTAATCAGATATAGCACACTTATTCCAAATTTCGAATATCAACTTTTGGGTTCAAATATTTATGCAATAAAAGACATCGAATATTTTTGTCAGTTTGGAAAAAGATTGCCTATAAAAGAAAAAATGAAATTCTTGTTCAATCAATCTCCAACGATAGGCAAAATATTTCTTTTTATTGTTGCGATAATGTTTGTTTGTTATTTTGCCATTACGATGTTTTTGTTTATGCCATCGGGAAAGCTTTCTAAAAACGAACAAAACTACATCAACCACTACAACAAAGCAGAAAAATTAAGAATAGAAGAAAAAAACTACACAAAAGCTCTGGAAGAACTACAAGAAGCTGAAAAATATTCTTCAACAACTGCTGAAACTTATCTTGAAAAAGCATATAACTACAAAAAACTGAAACAATACGACAAAGGCATAATAGAAGCTAAAAAAGGCTTAAAATACATAAATTCAAAATCAATCTACAACAAATACCACAATTTTAGATTTTTGGGCAAAAAAGACATTGCTCTTTATAAGGTACTTGGCGAAATGTACGAAAAGACAAAAGACTACAAAAATATGAAAGATAGTTATGACTATGTAATTAATCATTCGCATTATACTTATTCGGATGCTTATTTTAATCGAGGAATGGCAGAGTATTATTTGCTTGAGTTTAATTTGGCATTAAGTGATTTTTTGAAACACAAAGAAATAATACAAAACTACATAAAAGACCAACAAGAAACAGAATATAAGGCTCTTTATCCTATTTATGACAATAGTGATTTAGAAAATATTGAACTCTGGATACAAGCAACCAAAAAATACGGAAAATTATAAATATGATTTAATTTTGTTGTATAATTTTTTAAAAAAAAGGAGAAATTATGCACACAAAAGAAGAATTAATGAAATTATATAATTTGCCGCTTGATGAGTTGCTTTCTATATCAGAAAAATTGATAAAAAATGAGGTAGAATTTTGCTCTTTAATTAATGCAAGAAACGGAAAATGTTCCCAAAATTGCAAATATTGTGCACAATCTTCTCACTACAATACAGATATTGAATCATTTCCACTGGTTGAAATGGACAAAGTTGTAGCTTCTGCAAAAGAATCAAAAGAAAACCAAGCTTATCGTTTTGCTATTGTAACAAGCGGAAAAACACCCGACGAAGGTAGAGATTTTAATCTTGAATTAGATATGATAAAAAAAATAAACGAAATGGGACTTTTGTCTTGTGCATCAATCGGAATATTGAATGAAGAACAAGCAAAAGCACTTGCTGATGCCGGACTTAGACGTTTTCACCACAATATAAACACATGTCGCTCGTATTATCCCGATGTATGCACTACTCATTCATTCGAAGATAGAGTTAATACCTGCAAACTCGTTAAAAAATATGGTATGGAATTGTGCTGTGGTGTGATTTTGGGTATGGGTGAAACTGTAGAACAAAGAATAGAAATGGCGTTAGAACTGGCAGAAATTGAACCGGATTCTATTCCAATAAACATTTTAATGCCTATAAAAAACACACCTTTTGAAAATTATGGCAACAAAATTGATGAAGAAAACATACTAAGAACTCTCGCTGTATTCAAAATCGCAAATCCAAACGCTGTTTTGCGTTTTTGTGGCGGCAGAATGAAATTGAGCATAGAAAATCAAAAACTTGCACTCAAAAAAGCAGTTGAAGGAATTATGATAGGAAACTATCTGACAACTATAGGCCAAGTTCCATCAGAAGACATTGAAATGGTAAAAAGTATAGGAAAGAAAATCTACAAACCTGAATAAAACAAAATCATACATTCCAAATTTTACTAAAATACCAAAAGAAAATTATTCTTTTGGTATTTTTAATGAATATTTGATTTATATTATTTCTTTTTAACTACAGTATAAATATAAGGTTTTGAGAAGTATTTGTTTGCAACATCGATTATGTCTGATTGATTTACATCCATAATCATTTTTTTGTATTCGTCAAATGCATCCAAATTTCTACCCAAAACGCTGTACCAACTGAACAATTCAGCTTCGTCCATATTTGTTTCTAATGACATCAAAAACTGTCCCATTATTTTGTTTTTTGCATCATTAAGTTCAGAAGTCGTAACCATTTCTGTTTTTAAAATTTCGATTTGTTCTAAAATGCCTTGTTTTGCTTTTTCTATGCTTTTTTCGTTTGTTCCGATGTATGCAATAAACGCTCCATCCAAGACATTTGTATTAACAGTTGACCCTACAGTGTATGCAAGCCCTTGTTCTTCTCTTAATTTGACAAAAAGGCGAGAAGACATTCCTTCTCCTAGAATTGCATTTATTACATTTAGTGTTGCAATGTCTTTTCTGTTGTTAATATTACAAGTCTTAAAGCCCAAAGCGAGCCAGTTTGCTTGTACTTCATTTTTAAATATTGTAGTTTCGAGATTTTTTTGCGGTCTAAATTGGCTATAATTTACTTTATTAAATGCAAATTTTGTTCCTTTTGGATTTTTCTTTAGTATATTTTGAAATTTTTGTGCTATTTCTTCTTCGTCTATATCTCCGACAACCGCTATATTCATATTTTCAGGGTCAATGATTCTGGAATAATATTCGACAATATCATCTCTTGTAACTTTGTTTATGTTATCTAAAATAAATTTTGAATTTTGTCCATAAATTGAATTTTGGTAAGCAAGTTTTTTAAATTCATCAAACACAAAAGAAGAAGGGTTGTCCGAAATAGCTTTTAGTTCTTGGATTTTCAAGTTTTTTACTTTTAAAATTTCATTATCAGGAAAAATCGGTTTGTTCAATATTTCGTCCAAAACAACAAATGCTTTGTCTAAATTGTCTTTTGTTGTTTGAAGAAGTATTGAAAAAATATCATTTCCGCTAGAAAGTGAAAGTTTTATGCCATTTTCGTCCAAAAATTCAGCCAACTGCGTGTTTGTAAAATTTTGTGTTCCTTTTGTTGCAGAAAGTGCCGAAAGAAGTGCTGTTGAAGGTTTTTTTTCTACAGCTTTTGAACCTTTTATAGAAATATCCATTGCAACAATTGAATTTGTTTTTTTATTTTTTGTTGTCAAATTTATTCCGTTTTCAAGAAGATATTTTTTCGTATTGTCTTTTTCTTCTAAAAGAACAGGCTCTTTTATATTTCCTGCAAAAGCCACATTATTTACCATTTTGAAACCTGTTGGACGAACAACAGAAAGTGCATATTTGTCTAGTAAAAGGTATTTTTTGCTCGCTTTTATAATGTCTTGTTTTGTTATTTTTTCAATATTTTTTATGTAGTTATCGTAGTAATTTTCATTATCCGAAAAAGTGAACATATACCCGAGTTCGCTTGAGATGTTGGATATGGATTCTCTAGAATAGTATGTGTCTGTTTTTATTAGTTTTTTTGCTCTTTCAATGTTTTCATCCGACAATTCACCATTTTGTATTTTTTTCAATTGTTCTAAAATTTCTTTTTTGACACATTGTTCATTTTTTGGGTCTAAAGTTGCCAGAATGTAGAATATTCCGCTGTCTTTTTGGGAATAATTTCCTGAATTTATTGAAATTACCAGTTGTTTTTGTTCTTTTAAAATTTGATTCAAAATAGAACTCTTTCCATCTGTCAAAATAGAAGACAATACATCGAGTGCCATTGAATCTTTTTCATCGGAAAACTTTGGTGCAACAAATCCAAACATAAGATGAGTTTTGGATATATCCATCGTGTCTTCTTTTATTTCTATTTTTTCTAAAGGATGAACTTTTGGATATTTTATTTTTTCTTGTTTAGTGTTTTTTTTGCTACCCCAATCAAAAGCAGAAGAAATTTCTTTTAGTGCTTCTTTTGTGTCAACATCACCAACTACAACTGTTGTATAAGCATCTGGAGTGTAAAATCTATTGAAATAAGACAAAATTTCTTCTCTTGTAACATTTTCTATGATTTCTTTTTTGCCAATAATATTTCTTTTATATGGATGATTTGATTTTGAATAAAGAATGTCGTACATATTATCAAGAAGCAAATTGTCAGGTGAGTCTTTGGTTTTTGATATTTCTTCTATAACGACGAGTCTTTCTCTTTCCAGTTCTTTTCTTGGAATCAAAGGATTCAAAAGCATATCAGAATGAAGCTCTAATGCGGTTTTAAAATATTGAGAAGGGATTTGAATATAATAATGCGTAAAGTCTTTGCTTGTTGCAGCATTTACTGTTGCACCTTTTGAATCTAGGATTTTATCAAAAGTACCTGTTGGGTATTTTGTTGTCCCTTTAAAAAACAAATGTTCCAAAAAATGGCTAATGCCGTTTGTTTTGTCATCTTCGTTAATTGAGCCTGTATTTATCCAAGTATCGATTTTTACGATATTATTATCATGGACTTCTTTTATTACTACTCTTTGACCGGATGGAAGTGTATTTACAGACAATCCGTCACTCAGTGCAAAAACAGAATTAAAAAATCCAAAAAACAAAGCTAATGCTAGAAACAGAAATTTTTTCATTTTTATCCTCATCAAATCTTTTTAACAAGTATAATCAAAAATGAAAAAAATTAATATAGTATAGTTTGCTTATTTTAAAGCACCTGCACCGGATATTACTTCTGTCAATTCTTGAGTGATTTTTGCTTGACGGGCTTTGTTGTATTCAATTGTAAGAGAAGAAATCATATCAGTCGCATTGTTTGTTGCAGAACTCATAGCAGTCATACGAGAAGCGAGTTCGCTTGCTTGTGCTTCTAAAAATGATTGGTATATTATGTTTGTTAAATACATTGGAACAATTTTTGACAATACGCTGCCCAAATTTGGTAAAAATTCGCTCAAAGGTTCGATTTTGTGAACATCATGTTGAACATTCAATTCGTCAGACAATTCGTCATTGTAGAATTTTTTGATTTCGTTTTCATTTGTCACAACAGGTAAAAGCTGCCAGTGTTCTGTTTTGTAACTCATCATATTCTTGTATCTTGTTGTAACGAGTTCAATTGAATCAATTGTGCCATCAATAAAATCATCAGCCAATTTTGTCGCAAGAACGTACGCAGAGCTCGAATTTATTCCATCCAAAATATTTACGTATGTTTTTCTTATTTCAAAATCGATTTGATTTTTTAAGTTTTTTATAGCAGGAGCTGCTTTTTGTCCTACCAAATATACTTTTACTTTTTTGCCTTGAGAATTAAATTCTTTTATCATATTTGTTGCATAACGAACAATGTTTGCACAATATGCACCAGCTAGACCTTTGTTAGAAGAAATTATTACAAGCCCGACGTTTTTTATTTCTCTTTTTTTCAACAATTCGCCATAGTTTTCAAGATTTTCTTTGGCTGTTACTTTATTGTGCTGAGTTTTGTTTGCTTCTTTATATGCATATCTAAATATTTTAGACAATTCAATCGTAAAAGGACGAGAAGCACGAACGGCATTTTCAGCTTTTTTTACTTTTGCTGCTGCTACCATTTTCATAGCTTTTGTAATTTTTTGTGTATTTTTTATGCTGTTTATTCTGTCTTTTATACTTCTTAAATTTGCCATTTGTACCTCTTTTGAAAAATTTGCTGCACAAAAGTGCAGCAAAAACTATATTCTAAAAACACTTTCTTTAAATGTTTTTATGTGTTTGATTAGTTCTTCTTTGTCAGAGTCTTCCAGTTTGTTACCTGCATTCAATTTTTCTTCTAATTGAGCACAATGAGATGAAAAATATTCAAAGAACTGTTTTTTGAATTCTTGGATATCTTTGTTTTCAACATCGTTTACATATCCTTCGTTACCACAGAAAAGTATTGCTACTTGTTGAGCGACAGACAATGGATTGTATTGTGGTTGAATAAGGATTTGAGTAAGTTTTTCACCTTTTAACAATTGAGCTTTTGTTGCAGGATCAAGGTCAGACGCAAATTGTGCAAAAGCTGCGAGTTCTCTATATTGTGCCAAATCAAGACGCAACTGACCTGCTACTTGTTTGATACCTTTTGTTTGAGCAGCTCCACCTACACGAGAAACTGAAATACCCGCATTGATTGCCGGACGTTGACCTGAATTGAACAAATTGCTTTCTAAGAAGATTTGACCATCTGTAATTGAAATAACATTTGTCGGAATATATGCAGAAACGTCACCTGCTTGGGTTTCAATGATTGGAAGTGCTGTAATTGAGCCTGCACCACGTTCATCAGAAAGTTTACATGCACGTTCAAGTAATCTTGAATGCAAATAGAAAACATCTCCAGGGTATGCTTCACGTCCCGGTGGTCTTTTTAACAACAAACTCATTGCACGATATGCTTGAGCGTGTTTTGTTAAGTCATCATATATAATTAAACAGTGTTTTCCTTGTTCTAAAAATTCTTCTGCAACCGCACAACCTGCAAAAGGAGCGATATATTGCAATGGTGCTGAATTGTCAGCTGTTGCCGAAACGATAATCGTATAATCCATTGCACCTTTTTCTTCTAAAGTTTTTGCCAAATGTGCAACTGTAGAAGTTTTTTGACCAATTGCAACATAAACACAAATAACATCTTTTCCTTTTTGGTTGATGATTGTATCTATTGCAATCGCAGTTTTTCCTGTTTGTCTATCACCAATAATAAGTTCTCTTTGTCCACGACCGATAGGAGTAAGAGCATCGATTGCAGTCAAACCTGTTTGCAATGGTTCATGGACAGATTTTCTTTCAATAATCCCAGGGGCAATTCTTTCGATTGGACGAGTAGAAGTTGTTGTAATATCGCCTTTTCCATCGATTGGAACACCTGTTGGGTCTATTATTCTTCCGATTAAGCTTTCGCCAACAGGAATTGAAGCGATACGACCAGTTGATTTTACTGTCATACCTTCTTTAATTTGGGTATAATTACCTAAAATTACTACCCCTACGTTATCTTCTTCGAGGTTTAATGTGATACCTAAAGTTTTGTATTCATCATCAAACTCGACCAATTCTGAAGCCATAACGTTTTTTAGTCCATAAATACGACAAATCCCGTCAGAAATTTCTATTACAGAACCTGTGTTTGAAACTTCTGTTTTAGATTCATAATTTTCGATTTTAGCCCTAATAATTGAACTAATTTCGTCCGGTCTGATTGCTACCATTATTTTTTCCTCTTATTTTATTATTTCTTTTTTAATTTCATCCAACTTGTGCAAAAGCGAAGTATCGATTACATCATCTCCAATTTTGTAAATTAAACCTGCAATAATTGTTTCGTCTTTTTTGTATATGACATTAACAGTTTTGTTGAGTTTTTCTTTTAGTTTTTGTTGTATTAGATTTTTCTTTTCTTCTTCTAATTCAACTGCACAAACAACATCCACATTAATTGTATTATTCGCTTCATCTAACAATTCAGCAAAAATTTCTACTATAGAATAAATCAAATTAAAACGATTTTTGTTTATTAATAGTTTTAGAGAATTTCTGACTGTTTCGTTTACGTCTTTTGTAAAAACTGCATCAATAATTTCTTCTTTATTTTTCGCAGAAATTATAGGGTTTGTCATCACATTAAACAAATCATCAGAATTTTTTAAGATTGTTCGTGTATTTTGAAGACTTTTAGAGATTTCTTCTTTAGAATATCCGTCTTCTGTTGACAAATCCAGCAATGATTTTGCGTATCTTTTTGCAATTATTGAATTTTTTTCTATGTTCATTATTTTAGCCCTGTTTCAAGTTCTTCAATACTTTCATCAATAAATTTTTGATGGTACTGAGGTTTGTTTTGTAAAATTTGTTTTATATGCTCTTTTGCCAATTCATAAGCAGCAAGAGCGGTTTGTTTCGATAAAGAAGAAACAGTCTGTTTGTTGTCTGAGTTTATTATTTTTTGTGCGTTGTCTTGAATATTGTTCAATTGAATATTTGTTTCGTTTTCTATTTTGTTTTTCAAAAGTTCAATATTTTTTTCGCCATTTTGCTCTATTTCAAGAATTTCATTTTTGACATTTTTGACTTTTTCATTTGCTTCTAACAACTCTTTTATCGAGCTTTCTTTTGTTTGTATTGATTTTTCAATCGTTTCTTTAACTTTTTCTTGTGCAGAAGCGATTTTTTCTTCGATTTTCATCTTTTTTGCTGCATAAATCAATATCAGCAACAAAAGAACGAAGTTGAAAGTATTTGATTTTACAATTAAAGTCCAAATTTCCATTTTACTATCCTTGAATTAGCTTTTCGACAAGTTGATTGTCAAAATTTTCGATTTTTTCGTGATTTTTTAGTATTTTGTCAGATATTGTTTGAGCAAGACCGACAACCTCGTTTTTTAGAGGATTGATTGATTTTTGTTTTTCTTCATTCAAAACATTTTGGTTATCTTTTATTACGGTATTTGCTTCTTTTTTTGCTTGTGAGATTTTTTGAGTTCTTATTGAATTAGCATCTTCAATTGCTTTTGAGATTTTTTGTTTTGAAGATGCTTTTGCTTCAATAAGTTTTTCTTCTCTTTCTGACAAAATAACTTTGCTTTTGCTTTGATTTGTTTTAGCTGTTTCATAATTTTCATCAATGAGTTTTAGACGTTTAGAAACGATTTCAGACATAGGTTTGTACAAAATACTGTTCATCACAAACGCAAAAACAATAAAACTAATAACTGTAACTATGAAAGTAGCATTAAACATCGTGTTTTACCTTTCTTAAATAACACCAAGAAGCATCAAAGCAACAACCAAACCATAAATTGCACAGGCTTCTGACATTGCAGCACCAACCATGAAAAATACTAAACCTTTACCAAAAATTTCCGGTTGTCTTGCGATTGATTCCAAAAAACCTTTTGTTGCAACGCCTACACCTAGACCTGCACCGATTGCACCAAAACCGATTGCAATACCTGCACCTAATTTTGCAAAATCTGAAATTACGCTAGCGTCTGCCATTTTTTTCTCCTTTTTATTTTCTATTCATGTTGCTCTTCTATTGCGGAAGATATGTAAACTGTCGTAAGCAAAGAGAATACAAGTGCCTGTACCACTGCAACCAATAATTCAAATAACATAAAGGGCAGAGGCAAAACATACGCACATATTCCCATTATAGCCGCTATCAAACATTCTCCGGCTAATATATTTCCAAATAAACGTAGTGCCAATGTGAGAGGTCTTGTTACCATATCCAAAAGCTCTAACGCCATCAAAAGAAACGAAATCGGTTTCAAATCGTGTAAGAAAAATTTGAATTTTCTTTTGTATATTCCAACCGAAATATAATACACCAAAACAATAATCGCAAGTGCGGCTGTAACGTTGATGTCATTGGTTGGAGAAGCAAATTCACCATTTTTTAGGTGAATAATTTTTAATGGAATTTGTCCCATCAAATTTGCCGTAATAATAAACAAAAACAAAGAGGCAATTAAAGGAACGTGTTTTCTACCTGTTTTTGGCATCAAACTATCAGTCAGATTCCAAAACATTCCTAATATACTCTCAAAAAACAACTGTATTTTTGTCGGAAAAATTGATAATTTTCTTGTTGTTATAAAAGCAACAACAATCAAAAATCCCATTGCAAGCCACATTGTGACTAATGTGTCCATATTAAATTCATACTTTCCAAAAGTAAATATCCAATGTTCCATTATGATTACCTATATTCTTTGCAGTTTTATTTTAACCTTTTAAAATTTTAAATACTTAGTCTATTTAGATGAAATTTATTTTTTCAAAAACTACTATAATATACTCCAAAAGTAAACAAATATGTAAATTTTTCTTTTCAAAATACAAAAAATATATTACAATTTAAAAGTAAACTTTTGTAAATATAAAAATAAAAAATATCACTTTTTATTTTTAGCAGCCTTTTAAAAAACATAAAACAAACTATTGAGGTCAATATGAATTTGAAAAAATTTAAAATAGTAAGAACATTAAAAGATTTTAATTTTGCAAAATTAAAATGGGCAATGTACAATCAACTAAAAGAATACAAAATTGCTTCTCGTTATATTGACTATTTGATTCCTGAAAGAAAAAATATCAATGCCGACAACGAAAAACTGGAAAAAATGGTAAGAGATACTTTATTAAAAGAATTTTCGCCAAAAATTAAAGATATGAAGTCTTTTGATTTGTTGGTAGATGCAACAGTCCACAACCTAAAACTGAAACAAATGAAAGCAATGGGCGATTGGGAAGATATTGAAATTTAGTTTATTAATATATATAACAAACGAAAAGCTGATATAACTTATCAGCTTTTTTTACTAAACATTTAAATCTAAAACGCTAACCCCGAGATTATCATCCTCATAGGGCCATTTGTAGACTGATATAGTAGCGATATTTTGTTTGTCTTTAGAATTGATAGACAATTCTATGTATTTTTTTCCATAATTCAAACCATCTTCAATCAAATTCAACAAAGAACTGTTTTTTCTTTCTTTTATTTCTTTTTTTGATTGAGGAGTTTTTGCATTTTTTAGGGTTTTTATCGCATCTTTATCTATGTTTCTTACTTTTTGGACGTCACTTCCTGTAAACAAAAACAGATTTTCATCAACCATTCTATAGATTACACCTTCTTTATCAGAATAATCATCAATTTGTCTTCTTAAAAAATCTCTTACTTTTTCTGATTTTTCTTCGTCCAAAAAAGTAGAGTCCTCTCCTGCCATAACGTCAAAAACATCTCTTACAGCAGGATTTACTCTATTGAATATATTATCAGCCAAAGGCAAATTCGTGTTTACTTTGATGGCTCGACCAAAACTAATTTGCATAAAATATACCTTTTATTACAAATATATAAAACACGTGAAGAAAAATTATTTCACTGTATTTTTGTGAACTATTTGTTGTAAAACTTCACATGCTTTTTTTAGTTGTGGGTCACGTTGAGCTTTTATGTCTTCTTCTGTAATATCAACTGCAAAATCTGGAGTTATACCTTTTTTGTGTATATCTGTGCCATTTGGTGTTAGGTATTTTTGAATAGTGATATGAAGAGCAGAACCATCAGGCATTCTGTTTATTTCTTGTACCAAACCTTTTCCAAAAGATTTTTTACCCACAATAAAACCTCTGCCGTTGTCTTTTATTGCACCTGACAAAATTTCAGAAGCTGAAGCCGAACCGGAATTTATCAGAACAACAACAGGTTGATTTGTTGAAACGTTAGATGTTGAATATTGTGTTTCTTTGTAACCGTCTTTATCTACTGTAGACACTATTGTTTTGTTGTTTAACAACATATCTGCAATATAAATTGCATTAGTCAAAAGCCCTCCCGGATTTGACCTCAAGTCGATAATCAAACCGTCTTTATCTTTCATTTGTTCAAGAGCTTTTTGAAATTCTACAGAAGCATTTCTTGAAATAAAAGAACTCAATCTAATATATCCCAAATTGTCATCGACTTTTCCTATTTTGGGAGGTTTGACCGAAACGGATTTTAGCTCTATATTTGCTCTTTTTACTGTATAGAGTTTGTTTGCTTCACCTTTTCTTTTGATTAACAAATTAACTTCTGTTCCTTCAGGGCCTCTTATTTTGTCAGCTGCAGCTTCTACCGTAATACCTTTTGTTGATTTTCCGTCAATTTCCAGTATTTCATCTTCGCTTTTCAACCCTGCACGTTCTCCGGGGGTGTCTTCCAGAGGTGCAATAATAAGAAGTTTCCCATCTCTAACACCGATTTGTACCCCGATACCTTTAAGAGAACCTTGGATACTTTCTGATTCATCTTTGTATTCTTTTGGGGTCAAAAATCTTGTATAAACATCGCCCAGGCTGTCTACCATTGTGCCTATTGCAACGTATGTATCTTCTTCATCTTTTATTACATTGTCATATTTATGACGCCAACGTTCCCAGTTTTGTTGGTTTTGGGTATCATCAACATATTTTGTTGCAATCAATCTCCAAGCTTTATCATACAAACCTTGCGGATTGATAGCTAATGCCGGATTTTGCACATTTGTTACATAAAAAAGCAACAAAAGGACAAAAAGTATAGAAGTTTTTTTCATAATTTGACTAAAATTCATTATAATTTCCCATGTTTTTAAAAAATACTTTTCCATTATAACAAAATATTTTTTCGTTACTACATATAAAATAACTATATTATAGAATAGTTATAGCAAAAAGTTTTTTTAAAAAATTATCTATAATTATTAAATTGCAAAGGTGCATCAATACTGTCTTCTTTGCTTCTTAAAACTTTTATTACTTCTTGCAAATCATCTCTGGATTTTCCTGTTACACGAACGGAATCACCTTGTATTGAGGCTTGGACTTTTAGTTTTGTATCTTTTATTATAGAAACTATTTTTTTCGCCAATTCTGTTGTGAGTCCTTTTTTTAGTTTTATTTCTTGTTTAACATTTCCACCTAGAGCGTTTTCTATTTTTTGAGGGTCAAGAATTTTTAGACTCAAATTTCTTTTGACCAATTTTGATTGAAGAATATCGAATATGTTTTTCAATTTCATTTCATCATTTGTTGTAATATTAATTGCTTTGTCTTCCAGTAGTTCTATATCAGAATTTGAATCTTTAAGGTCGAATCTGGTATTCAATTCACGTTTTACTTGGTCAATTGCATTAAGAAGTTCTTGTTTATCAAATTCAGAAACAATATCAAAGCTAGCATCTTTTGCCATAATTTTCTCCTTTTTTTTAAAATAATTTTATATTACATAGTGATTTAGTGCAACTTTTCATATTTTATCCATCTAGAGATTTAGATAGAATATAATCTTTTGATTAATGCCTAAAGAACAAAAACAAACTATTATTTAACCATAGACAAAATCTTATGGGAGAGTATTAGATGAGAAATTATTTCTCAAAGTTTAAATTGTTATTTGTTTCAATTTTGTTTATGTTTTCAATTTTGCCATCTTTTGCACAAGAAAACATCATTTCATCAGTTACAATTTCAAAAGCAAAAAACAGCGTAAGCACTTACGAACTAAATATTGATTCTTCTGATACTTCTGACTACAAAATGAGCATAGAAGATGATACTTCAGTTTATTTCGATATAAAAAATGCAATTTTAGCAGATGATTCTGCAACATATTATGACGATGTTGCAAATATCAACAGTATTGTTGTTAAACAAATCGGACACAACAAAGTAAGAATATACCTGCAAGGTAAAAACGTAAAAAACACCAGAATAATATTCGTAAATTCTTTTATTGAAAATACAAAAGACACAAAAAAATCAATCACTCTAAATCGTCCCATAAACGAGTACAAATCAATAAACAGTACTGATTTGGAAGATATGAACAATATACAAAATTGGGATGACAATTCATTCAATTTTGGACAATTTATGACATCTCTAAAAGACGGAGTGGGTGGAATTATTTTGGTATTTTTGATGATTTTTGGAATAATTGTTTATTCTATAAAAATGCTATCAAGAAAACTTTCTCAAGAAACTGAGCCTTTGATTGGTTTGAAACAACAAAAAGAAGAAGAAATTTTAAACAAAAAACAAATGTATCAAAATTCTTCTCAAGCAAATACAGATATGCAAAGTATCACAAAAAGAGCTCAAGCCCTTCAAAACGCACAAAACGAATTGTTTAAAGCTCACCAAAAATACCAAGAATATCTTAAAACAAAATACAAAGATACTCCAAAAAAACAATACGTATCAGACTCAATTACAAAAGGTATAGCTCTTAGCCAATATCAAAAAAGTAATGAAAATCCATACAAAGACCAACAAGTAATAAAAATGAGTCAAACAAGGGATTATCCTCTTCCACAAGGAAATTTCCAAATCCCTCCAAAAGGCGAATTCAAAAATAATCTGCAAACCGTAAAAAGACAAACCAATGCGATTCAAAAAAACACTGCTCCATATATCAAAAAACCATCTAAAAAAAACAATGAACAACCAAAAATGTACACAAAACCCAACAATATGAAGTTTTTGGAATCAGTCACAAAAATATACGAGCAGTCAGGAAGAATTGATTTGGCAGATGAATTAAAAAATACAATGACAAAATCAAAAAGACTTTAATATAATACTCAACCAATAAATGCCCCTTTTCTTGAAAAGAGGCTTTTTTTTATTATCTTATGGAATTTGTGATTCTTCTTTTTAATTTTTGCCAAAAGTCAATTTTTTCATCTGTTTTTTGTATTGTGACATAATCATAATCTTCCGGCTGGATTGTTCTTTTGTAGTCTATATCTTTGTTTCCAAAAAGCATACAGTATATTGGAATATAGCCTTTTGGAATTTTTAAATATTCGCAAAATTCAGGAAATATTTTTAATATTGCTTGGAAAAATCCACACCACAAAGTCCCCAGCCCTAGGCTATTTGCATACAATTCAAAATACGTAAGTGCAATAATTCCATCTTGCATAGGACATGGTGCAGTGATTGGAGCACTCACAACGACTGCGTGAGGACAGTTTCTAAATATTACGTCTTCTCCATTTAAAAATGCGTCTTTATATTTTGAAAATTTATTCATTCGATTGAGAAGAAATTTCACAGGTTTTTTGTTGAAAAAATGAAGAATTTTAGAATTTACTTTGTTTCTAAAATCGTCCATAACTTCTATATCTTCTATAAAAGAAAATTGAAGTTTGTGATTGTTGCAGCCTGTTGGAGTGAATTTTAGCATGGATTTTAGCTTTTCGATTGTTTCTTTTGAGACGTTATTTTTTTGAAATTTTCTTATACTTCTTCTTGATTTGATTAAATTTAAAAGTTCTTCATCATTGAAAAATTCAACAGCTGAAGAATCGTTTGGGTTTTTGTTGTTAAATGTAATTGCACCAACCGGACAAACAGCAAAACAGTGCTGACATTTTATACATTTTTCTGTATGTTTCATCATGGGTTGATTGTGATTATCAAGTTCTATTGCACCTGTTGTACAATCCAGCACACATTTTTTACATTTTATACATTTATTTGTGTCTAATTTAAACATAAATATCCCCTTTTCTTTTTTATTATTACAAATAAAAAAGAAAATAAAAGGATTTTCAAGCTTCTAGGCGGACTAATATTTCTTCCGTGTCTTCTTTTTCTTCTTTTTCTTTATTTAAGTAGGTTTTTTCTATTTTGTTTTCCGATTGTTTTTTATTTTGATTTTTCTTTTGGCAATATCTGATATATTCTTCATAAGTCACAACTTCGTCTTTATTTATATCCATTATTTCATTATATTTGTCATCACCTTTTTTAGCGTATATCACTTTATTTTCTTGTGGTTTTTCTTCTTTTTGTTTTGTTTCCATTTGTTCATTTATTTTTTTGGTTTGTTTGGCAGAATTAATCACAGAAAGAAGTTTCAATTTCCCTTCTTCTGTTATTCCATTTTTGGAACAATAGTTATTAAATTCTTCCATCGTGACAACACCGTCATCGTCCTCATCCATTGCAGAAAAGTAGCCTACTTCACCTTTTTTTACCAGTTCAATTTGGCCTAATTTGTTTGATGAATTTTTGCAATAAGAAGAAGATATTTCACTTCCGTTTGAAACACCTGAAATCATAAAATAATCCTTTATTAAAACAACTTTTTAATAATATTCCACGTCAGGCGTTTTTTTATCTTGTTTTAATTTTTATCTCTTGAAAAAACCTCAAGCAAAAGAGAATTTTCGCATTTTATCGGATTGAAATAAGCACAGCTTGCAACCATTGAGGCATTATCCGTACAGTATTTTAATTCAGGTGCTTGTGTTGTATAGCCTTTTGATTTTAATTCTTCTATTCTCTTTCTGAGTTCTGAATTGGCCGCAACGCCACCTGCCAAAACAATCGTCTTGCAGTTCAATTTGTCTGCTATTTTTTTTGTTTTTTTGATTAGAGTATCTGCTATCCTATACTGAAAACTAGCTGCTATATCGGCTTTTGGGAGATTTTCTTTGTTGAATTTTTTAACTTCTCGAAGTACAGCAGTCTTTAAACCAGAAAAAGAAAACTCATCTTCTTTCACTTTTGCTTCCGGAAAGTCAAAAGCATTCGGGTTTCCATCTTTTGCCATTTTATCCAACAAAATTCCCCCGGGATAAGGAATAGAACATAATCTGGCAACTTTGTCATAGACTTCGCCTACAGCATCATCTATTGTTTGTGCCATTATAGTTTGTTTTGAGTAGTCTTGCACATAAATAACTTGGCTATGTCCACCCGAAACCAACAAACACACAAAAGGCGGTTTCAAGTCGCTATTGATAAAGTTTGCACAAACATGGGCATTGAGGTGATTTACGCCAATGTAGGGCTTGTTGTGAACAAGTGAGAGCGTCTTTGCTGAATTCATTCCAACAAGCAAACACCCAACCAACCCCGGCCCAACAGTCGAAGCAAATGCGTCAATTTCTTTTGGGGTGATTTGAGCTTGTTTATATGCTTCTTCTATTACCATATTTACTGAATTTAAGTGTTCTCTTGCCGCAACTTCAGGTACTACACCGCCAAATTTTTCATGGATTTTTATTTGGCTCGAAACAACATTGGAGAGAACTTGTCTTCCGTCTTTTACGATTGCTGCAGCTGTTTCATCACAACTCGATTCTAATGCTAAAATTATCATCTTTTTCCTTATTTTTTTAAAAAAATCTTGTAGTTTTATTACATTTTGTTATAATGATAGCATGAAAAAGAAACTAGTAATTTCAATATTTCTATTTTTATCATTAATTGCATTGCCTAATGCTTTTGCAGACAATACAGAAGAAGCTACAATCAAATATAATCAAGCAATTGATTTGTACAAACAAGATGATATCAATGGTTCTATTGATTTGTTCAACAAAGCAACAAAACTTAAACCGGATTTTTATGAAGCATATTACAATTTGTCTCAGATTTTGATGTCTTTGGATAGAAACGAAGAAGCACTAAAATCTCTAGAAGCAATTTTGGCAATGAATCCAAACGATACAGACACTCTTTATAACATAGGAAAAATCCAATATAAAAGAGGATATTTGTCAAATGCACAAAAACACTTGATGGCGATTCCTGATAATGCTCCGCAGTACGCTTCTGCAAAAATTTTGCTTAGCAGAATAGAAAAAAGACAAGAAGAGCTAAAATTAGAAAACATAATCAAAGAACACAAAAATCAAACAAACGAAAACGGAAAAGTTCTTTATACCAGTATTTCTGAAATACAAGCTCCTTCAGGAGTCACAATAGATAGCGAAGGAAACATCTTTACAGCTAGTTTTGCAGAAAACACAATATACAAAATTTCGATTTTCGGCAAAAAAACAGTATTTACAAATTCTTCTTTAATAAAAGGTCCTGTAGGCATTGCAACAGATACCGAAAACAACATTTATATTGCAAACTACAACGCAAACAACATCTTAAAAGTTACACCAAATGGTGCAGTTAGTATTTTTTCAGAAATCCAAAAACCATACTGCATTTTGTTTGACAAACAGCACAATAGATTGTATGTAACAGAACAACACACAAACAAAGTTGTAAAAATTGACCTTTAAAAAACAATTCTATATGCTATAATTTTTTTGACGGTTGTTTTTTAAAGGAGGTTTTATGGCAAGAATTCTAGTTTCTATGAAAGACAATTTCTTAAAAACAATAGACGAAATGGCACAAAACGAGCAAAGAACTCGTTCAGAATTCATCAGAGAAGCATTAAGAGAATACATAAAACGCCAAAATCGTACTATGCCAACCAATGCAACCAGAAATGCAAGTATCCTTGAGGATTTGTTAAATTAGTCGATTAGACTGTCTTTTTGAAGAGTTTTTGATTGTATTCTTTCTTTTGCTTGTTTAGGTTTGTTTGTATTTTGGTTTTGTTCTTCCAAAATAGAGTTTCTTAAAGACTTCATTTCTCCTGATGCAAAACTTTCTTGGAGTTTTCTTTTTGTTTCTTTAAACAAATATTCTTTTTGAGATTGTGGAAAATCGTATTTGTTTATGATTTCCATAATTTCTGCATCAGTCGGCATAGTCATTTCTTGTGCAAAAGCGTTTGAACAAATTAAAAATGATAAAAATATTAAAACTAAAATTGTTTTTTTCATATTTTTCCCTTTCGATACTTTATTATCGGCAAAAAACAATTAAACTTTAATCAGTCTTTTGGTATAATTTTTTTATGAATTATTCTATTTTGTTTGACAATATCAGAAATTTGTACTCAAAATCAATCTACAACAAACCTCTTGCTAAAGTCAGGTTGCCTTTGAGGTATTTTTTTGAGCTTACACATTTGTGCAATCTCAATTGCCCATATTGTTATGTTGGAAAATCAAATATAAAAGAAGAATTAACAACCGAAGAGTGGAAAAAAATCATAGACCAAATTCCTTTTTATTCTTTTGTAACTTTGGTCGGGGGAGAACCTTTAATAAGAAAGGATTTTAGAGAGATTTTGTTTTATTGTTGCAAAAAAACTTTTGGAAAAGTGAATGTTGTAACAAATGGAACTTTGATGAATGAAAGTATTATTGATGACTTTATAAAGTCAAAAATGCTTTTAGTGAGCGTTTCTTTAGATGGTTGGGGAAAAAACCACGACAAAAACCGAAACAAGAGTGGAATTTTTGAAAAAATTCAAGAAAATCTTGAAATTTTAAACAAAAAAAGAAAAAATAAAAGACTGATGGTTGATATAAAAACTATCGTTTTAAAAGACAATTTGGAAGATTTAATCAAATTATACGAATATTCAACAAAAATGGGTTTTGAGTTTTTTTCGATTTCTTTTTTGAGAAACAACAACCTAAAACAAAATTCTTTTTTATATGAAAATTTTGAAGAAATATTTTTCAAACCTGATTATCCTATAGAAGAATATTTCGATATGGAAGAATTTAAAAAAGTTTATTTAGAAATTCAAAAAATAAAAAAACATTCAAAAACAAAGATTCGTTTTGCACCAAAATTTGACAACAAAAATCCAAATATTGAATTAAAATCAATCGAAAACTTTTTCAAAAACAAAGATAAAAAAATAACAGAGATTTATGAGCCTTGTTTGTATCCATATTCAAACACAATAATAAACCCAAAAGGCGACGTTTATCCTTGTTTGTCCGTAAAAATGGGAAATTTAAAAGAACAAAATCTAATTGATATAATGAACAATCCAAAATACAAATGTTTTAGAAACAATTTAAAATATTCAAAAGTATTTTCATCATGCCAGATGTGTTGCGAATTAAAAATCAAACAACAATAGCAAAAATCCGAAGCATTGACTTCGGATTTTAAAATTTTATTTTTCTTCTTTTATTTTTAATAAAGCCTCTACAACTACAGGGTCCCATTTTGTTCCTGATTCTTGTTTTATTATTTCAAGAGCTTCTTTATTTGAAAGAGCTTTTCTATGAACTCTATCTTGCGTTAATGCACAATATGCAGCAGCCAGAGCAATTATTCTAGAACCCAATGGAATAGAATTTCCTTTTAATCCTTCAGGATAACCTTCTCCATTAAAGCGTTCTTGTTGATAATTTATGTATGGAACAACTTCTGACATAAAGTTTATATTCATAAGTAAATCTACACCTGCATTTGGAGATTTTTTCAATTGTTCCCATTCTTGTGGAGTCAGATTTTCTTTTTTGTTAAATATTTCTTCAGACAATGTGATTTTGCCAATATTTTGCAACAAACCTGCATAATAAATAAGGTCTGTCGTTTTTTCGTTCAACTGCAATTGATTACAGATTTCTCTAGACAATTCAGCACATTCTTTTGAATGACTTCTTTTATATTGACCCTTAAGATCGCTTGCCCAAGCCAATTTTTCAACAAAAGTTTGTTGTTGATCACCTAAATCACCTATTATTGCTGTCAATTGAGCCCTCAAATTTTGGAGTTCCAATGTTGCAATATCATCAATAGAAGCTATTCTTTTTACTTGTTCTATCAATTTTTGCAATCCCAAAGAAGTCACAAACAATCCTGCCATATTTTGAATCAAATCAGCATATTCAAATTCGAGAGGTTTTTCTTGTTTTCTGATTACTTCAATTACACCGATACATTCAAAACTGTTTTTCAAAGGGAAAAGCGAAATCTGAAATCCATCTTTTTCAAAAACAAATTCTCTTTCTTCGTTTTTTGATTTTTCAATTTCAGGCGAAACTTCCACCTCGTCTGATATTTTGTCAGAAGTACCGACAAAAGAGAGCTTTTCACTTTTTTTTGCAATGTAGATATTACATTTTGTCAAATTCATTATTAATTTTATTGTTTTTGCAATTGTATTATAGATAACAAATTCTTCATTATTGCAAAAGCCCAACAAATTCAGCGTGTTGTCGATTGAATAAATCGAAATCAACTCAAAAAGCTGTTCTTTTAGACATTTTCTTTTGTCTTTTTCTTTTGTCTTTTTAGAAATTTTTTCGACCAATTCGGGATTAATCAACTGTTCTGTTAAAAAATCTCCCAAATTCAAAGCAAAAATTTCTTCCAGTGGATCATCTTCTATAAGATTTATGCTTCTTGTGTACATTGAGGTGTTGGCATTGTCCTTTTTTGTGTTCATAAATACTCAATCCTTTTGCCGTATGTTATATATTAGCATATCGGCACTATTTTGGAAATCTTCAATATTTTTCTTAAATTCTATACATAAGTTAATAAACAATCATACTTTAGTTTATAAAGTACACTTTAGAGTATTAATTTTTGTTAAGCAGTTTCTTAAATAATGTTATCAAGTAGGGAATAATGGAATTAAAAAATTGGGTGAAAGTTAAAGAACTTTAAATCTGCAAAGTAATTTATTAGCAAAGGTGGTAAAAATGGGTCTATCAGCAAGTCAAGGAAGGTTGTTAATGTTAACGGCACGCCAGAATGATTTAGAATTTCAGGCTCAACAAATTTCGCAACAAAGACTTAGTTTGGCTACAAAATTGGACGATATAAGTCAAGAATACGAAACTGCAGTAAGCAACAGACAGATGATTATTGCAATGCAAGATTCAGATGGCACAAGCATATTATCTAATTTAACATATTCAAAACTCGTTAGCGGAGCTGCAGCATTGGGTACAGCTTCAGGCTTGAACCAAGTAGAAGGCATAAACACCTCTGACAATGCAAACCCACAAGCATTTCGTCTTGTTATGGGAGATACTATTGTTGTTTCTGATGTATCAGAAATCCCCGGAAAAACTTCAGCAACATATTCTAATACCACAAAAGAAAAAGATGAAGATTTGGGCATTAATTTGTATGTTCAAAAAAGCGAAGAAACAAATGAATCAACAGACAAAACAACAAGTGTTTCTAAAAAATACTTTTCTATAGAAGATATAAAAAATTCTGACCTTGGAAAATTGGCTACTACAGATGATTTGGCTTCAGATTGCCAAATTTTTACAGATAACAATTCCTACTATATCAAATATGGTGATGCATATTACGATTTGACAGGAAAACAAGCAGAAGTTTCTGATACACAAAAACAAAATCTTCATGAATACACTTATGATGATGGTTCAAAAAACTCAAATGCAAAAGTAAATTTTGTATACAAAAAGACTTCTGTGCCTGAAAATGTTTCAAAAAATATTCAAAAAGTAAGCGAAGAAGATTTGTCTAACAACGGAATCACTATAAACGGTGTCAGATATTTGGTAGACAAAGATTTGGCAGGCGAAAACGGTGGAATTAATTATTTGCAAAATTGTTTAAGAAATGGCAAATACACAATCGAAAGATACAGTTCAAACAGCCAAATATTAGAAGACCCTTGGTCGGGAGTATCTTGGGATGCTGCTTCTAATATTACAGACCAATATTATGAAGATGATGATGCTGAAGCAAAAGCAAAATATGATAGATTATCAAAACAAGTTGAATCACAAGACAAAAAATTGCAGTTAGATTTGGATAATATAGAAACGCAAAGAGATGCTGTAAAAACAGAAAAAGATTCAGTTAAAGATGTCATCTCCAATAACGTAGAAAACACATTTAACACTTTTGGCTAACCTTAACACACCCACATTTCACTTAAAATGAATTACTTTTTGCGAGGATTTTCCTCGCATTTTATTTTTCATTTTTTTTAGGCAAAGAAAAACCAAAAGTATTTGTATTGTTAGAATAACTCTTTGCAAAAGATTTTCCAAAATGAGCTTTAATGATTTCATTCGTTACATAAAAACCCAGTCCCATCGAGGGTTTTTGGAATTGAGAATTATATTTTTTATTTTTTTGAAATATTTCTTTCATTACATTTTGTTCAATATATTTGCTTTTTGTTTTTATTTTGAATTCTATTTGGGTGGCTTTGTTTGATATTTCTATTGTTGTTTTTGTATTTTTAAAAGCAATATTAATATTATTCAAAATCAAATTTTCGAGAATTTTTTTAATTTTTGTTTTGTCAGCATAAATATTCAAACTCTCAGGAATATTCATCTCTAATTCCAAATTGTGATACTCAAACAAAATACTGTAATCTTTGATTATTTCTTTCAAAACAGCAACAAAATCGAATTTTTCATATTCTAGGTTACTGTTTTTGAATTCATTTTTATAAGCCATCAAAAAAATATCAGAAGAATTTCGCATAATTTTGCATGAATACAATGTCAATTCTATCAGCTCTTTTTCTTCTTTATTTATTTTTGAAGACGAAGTAGCCAAAAAATTTTTCAATGCATCAATCTGATACACGACAGGTATTTTAAAATCGCATATTACTTTTTTGAAAACTTCGATGTCGCTTTCTTCATTGTCTTTGAGTATTTCCATACTTTACATGATACAAGAAAAAAATTAAAATATATAAATATAATTTGTATATTTTTTATAAAAGTTATTTTAAGGATTGTTTTTGATTTTTTTTGATAAAATTAATAAAAAGGGGAGAAAAATGTTAGAAGAATTAATCGCAACACGTGCAACAGTAAGAGAATATCTCGAAAAAGACATTCCAAATGAAGATTTGAAAAAGATTTTAAAAGCAGGGCAGTTAGCTCCTTCTTGGATGAATAGCCAGCCTTGGAAATTTATTTTGATAAAAAACCAAGAAACAAAAGAACTTTTGTCACAAATGGCAATGAATCAAAAACATATAAAAACCGCAAACGCAGTAATCGCAATTGTTGCCGATAAAAATGTTTGGGAAAAAGAAAATTTCAAAAACAATGTACTAAAAAATCTGGGAATCCCTGAAACAAGCTGGGAAAAAGTGCTTTCATTACCTTTGTTGTATCCAAATTCAAAAGAAAAATTTTTAATCCGCTCTGTTGAGCAAACAGCAATCGCAATGTCTTTTATGATTTTGCAAGCTAGAGATTTGGGGGTTGATTCTTGTGTTATAGGTGCAATTGCCAATGAAACAACACAAATAAATCCTGAACTAAAAGAAACTGTTGATAAAAAACTAAACCTAAAAGAAAACGAGGTTTTGATTTCTCTTTTGACTCTAGGTTATGACAAAAACGAAAAAACACCGCTAGACAAAGCCTCTAAAAGAAAAGATTTTAATAGTGTTGTATTTTTTGAAAAAGTCGGACAAAATTTAGATTTTTAATGTTATGTTCAAAGAAAAATTACTGGACGGAAAAAGAATATACTATTCTAACAAACTGAATGTCGAACATTTTTTTAGTTCGAGAGATTTTTTAGTAAAAGAAAATCTTGATTTAGTCGCAAAATATTTGAATATCAAAACAGAAAATCTTATAAAACCCACACAAACGCATTCAAAAAATGTTGAAATCTTTGACGAAAACAAAAGACAATACCCTGATTGTGACGGGTTGATTTTGGATAAAAAGAATTTTGGAATATATTTGAATTTTGCCGATTGTGTTCCTGTTATTATTTATGACAACAAAAACAATGTTTGTTCTATTGTACATAGCGGTTGGCGTGGAACTGTTGAAAAAATAGGAGTTTTGGCGTTTTTTCAAATGCAAAAGTTTTTTGATACAAAAAAAGAAAATACAACAGTCGTCGTTGGTCCTGCAATTTCTTTTGAGTGTTTTGAAACATCGAAAGAAATCATACAAAAACTATCTCAAACACTGAAAAACAAAGATAATTTGTTTACAGATGACCATGCTGATTTAAAAAATATTGTCGCAAGACAGTTTTTTGAAATAGGGATAAAAGATATTGATATTTGTCCGTATTGCACAGTAAAAGACAATGACAAGTTCTTTTCTTACAGATTTGAAAACAAAACAAAAAATCGTCACAGTGCCGTTGTTAAACTCTAGAACCAAACACGAATATTAGACACTTTTGCGATTTTTTTCGTTAAAATAAAAAATATAATACCTTTATCAATTTAAAAAAGGAAAAAATATGAAAAATTGGATTATTGTTTTATTAATTTTTATTATGCCATTAAGTCTTTATGCTTTTTTAGAAGCAAAAGCACAAAATGAAAAAATGTGTACAATAGAGCAAGAAAAAAATATTCTTCAAAATAATACCCCAAAATTAATCAAATTTTCGTCTCCGATGTGTTCAGAATGCAAAGAAGTTCAACAAGAATTGCAAAAAGTTTCACCGGATGCTAAAAACGGGATTTTGATAGAAGAAATAAATGTAGTTGAAACTTCAAAACCGGCTAGCGAATATAATCAAAAAATGATTAAAAAATACAAAGTTACTCTTGTTCCGACATTAGTTTTTGTAGATAAAGAAGGAAAAACTCTACTTAAAAAAGAAGGTTCAATGACCGCTCAAGAAATTACAAAAATGCTCACTTCAATGAAATAAGGTAAAAAATGCTTAATCAAATATCAAATACTTTGGTTCAATATCTAAATAACAGCGAATTTTCACTTTTGTTTTTAGTTGTTTCATTTTTAGGTGGAATTTTGGCTTCTATTTCTCCATGTTCAATCGGCATAATCCCTCTTATCGTGGGATATGTCGGAGGTTACGGAGAAAAAGACAAAATAAAGACCCTTATTCAATTGTCTTCTTTTGTATTTGGTTTGGCTGTTGTTTTAACGGTTATAGGTGTTGTTTGTGCTGTTGGAGGCAGCGTTTTTGTAGCGATTGGGGGAGATTATTGGATATTATTTTTAGCTTCATTTATTTTGGTAATGGGGCTAAATCTCTTGGGACTAATTGAATTGAATCTTTCCCCTATTGTAAAAAAGATACCAAAAGGCAACTCAAGCAGTCTTTTTGTTTATCCTTTTTTGGTTGGGACTTTGTTCGCTTTTGCTTCCAGTCCTTGTTCAACGCCGATTTTAGCAGGGATAATGAGTTTTGCAACACTCACAAAAAACATTCTAACTGCTTCTTTGATGTTGTTGTGTTTTTCTTTGGGACAAGGTGTTATTGTAATATTAGCAGGGGTTTTCACTTCATTTTTGAAAGGATTGAAGAATTTTTCTTCTATATCAGAAATATTCATAAAAATTTCTGCAATATTACTCGTTATTGCTTCTTTAATGATTTATATAAAAGTCTTTTATAGATTTTTTGCTTAATCTTCACAATCAAAAGGATAATAATCTGAAGTTGAAGTCAATTCCCACATTTTAGTTTTTTTGTCTATTGTGTAGATTTCATAAGTGTCGTTTTCTTTGTCGTATTTTACGTATTCACTTTTGGAGATTTTTTTTGGATTTGTACGAAAAGCAATCGAACAATTATCGAAATAATCATCTTTGTCATAGTTTATTTCTTCGTAAACAAAATCATCGTTGTCTTTGAATATGAAAAATGTTTCTATAGGTTTTTTTAAAGTAGTTTCAATATAACTATACGGTTTTTTGTTTTGGATTTCTACTTCATAACAACCACAAGAATCATCAAAAACAGTAACAGTGTAGTTGTTTTCGTCTGTTATTTCGTATTCCCTGACAGGGACATCTTGCGAATTTAAGACTTGCATTTTTGAAGGAAGTTTGTCTTTTTTGTTTGCTTTTTCAAATTTTACAGTCTCTGGTAAAAGTAGTGTTTTTGCTTCAGAAGTTCTCCATCTGTTTTCTTTGCCCAGTTTTAAATATGAATCAAATTTTTTGATTTCTTTTTCTGCTATATCGTAATTTTTGTCTGCTGTTTTTAGAATTTTTATACATTTTTTGTCAATTGCTTTGCTTATATCTTCTGCAATCATCTTATCTTCGCATCCTAAAGGAAGTTTAAAAGGTTCTAGAAGAAAATCTTTCAAAGCAATGAATATATTTTTATTGTTTTCAGGAGTTTTTGTTTTTGGTTTTTTCTTTTTAAAGTCATATTCTATGATTTTTGCATCGAAATCATTTTTTGTGCTTGTGTTTTTTATTCTTGGTTTAATTTCTAAAATATCACAAGCAAAACTAATACCGCTATTTTTTATAGCAGCATTAGTTTGCTGTTTTGAATTTAGTTTTGTTTTGTTAAAATTTGATGAAATCGGAGTTATATTCATTTTTTCTCGTTTATATTGTATCTGATTCTTTAATTTGTTGCCATTTTTTTGCTTGTTTATCGTATTGGTATGTTACATAACAATCTTTTTGCTCGTCAAATTCTGTATAAGTACTGTTTTTTCTATCATTAGCAAGAAAAATTTCCGTAGATGGTACTTTTATACTGCCTTTTTTGTCAACAATACCATTTCTATAGGTTATACCATTTTTAGAATAAAGAATTTCAAAGCCTTCTTTTATTGCAGGAAGTGAATTTTTATAATAAACAAGTTTCCCTTTTTGGAAATTATATTGCATATCAAAGCCTAAATCGTCACCCGGTTCTTTGTAATCAAAAACATCCAATCTGTAGTCTTTTAGACCGTTATTATAAAATTCATAGCCTTTTTTCAAATCCATTCCTTCTAAAAATGAATATCTGAACATTTTTTTGGTTGTTTTTTCAGGATTATCGAAATCTATAAATACCAATTTTTCCAGATTTTCTTCATCGATAACGGTATATGCCTTAAAATCGTTCGCATCACCCGCTAGAAGAGATACGCTTTTAATTCTGTCTTCTATTTTTGATTGAGCTAAAACGTCTTTTGAAATTCTTTTTAGTTCTTTAATATCGCCTTCGATTTTGAATGATTTTCCATCGTTTGCAGAAGCAAGACGAAATACATCAGCGACATTGTTTAATAATTTACCTTGAAAAGCGGTAGTAGAGTTTGTTTTTGTCGGTTGTATGTTATTTACATTTGAAAATTTTACTGGTGAAATCCTCATATTTTTATCCTTTCTTTTTTCGTTATAGATAAAAACCGTAAATATTTTTTCTTGCTTTTTTAAGTTTCTTTTGTTCTGTGTTTCAACCACTCATCTTTTGGAAGATCGGAAACGATTTTTCCATCTTTAAATTTTATGATACGTTTTGTATATTCTGCAATATCAGGCTCATGGGTTACAAGCACGACTGTTTTTCCCAGTTTTTCGTTCAAATTTACAAAAAATTCCATAACATCAATACTAGTCTTTGTGTCAAGGTTTCCTGTAGGTTCATCTGCCAAAATCAAAGGAGCATCATTTACAATTGCTCTAGCAATAGCGACACGTTGCTGTTGTCCGCCTGACATCTGAGAGGGCATATTGTTTTCCTTTTTTTCTAAGCCGACGATTTTTAGAGCTTCTCTTGCTCTTTCGTAGCGGATATCTTCAGGGATTCCTTTGTATATCATAGGCAAACACACATTATCAATAGCAGAAGTTCTTGAAATAAGATTAAAACCTTGGAAAACAAAGCCGATTTTTTGGTTTCTTATATCAGACAATTCATCTGCCGACAGAGAAAAAATATCCACTCCGTCCAAATAATACTCTCCCGATGTCGGTTTGTCCAAAGTACCCAGCATATTCATACAGGTTGATTTGCCTGAACCCGATGTTCCCATAATCGAAACAAATTCACCTTTTTCGATTTTAAAACTTACATCATTTAAGGCATAAAAGACTTCATCGCCCATTTGGTATGTTCTTATTGCATTTTTTACTTCTATTAATGTCATATTGTTTTTTCTAAAACGGCATTGGTCTTCCACCGGATTTGGACGATGAATTTTTACCGTTCATTTGACCTTTTATTCCAACTATTACTTTGTCTTTTTCTTTTATTTCTTTATTTATTATTTGAACTTTTGTATCATCGGCCGCCCCAGTTTCTATATCATAGCGTTTTATACCGGTTTTTGTTAATATCCAAATACCTTGTTTTTCGTATTTTTTGCCTTGGTATTGTTTTTCTGTCGGAGTGAATTTCAACGCTACAGAAGGCACTGTCAAAACGTCTTTTACTTCGTTTGTTATAATAGATACATTAGCACTCATGCCAGGAATAACAAAGCCTTCTGTATTATCTACAGAGATTATTACAGTATATGTTACAACATTGTTTGTTGTTGTAGATTCAAGACGAATTTGAGTTACTTCTCCGTCGAATATTTTGTCTTGATAACCATCTAGAGTGTACTGGGCTTTTTGTCCGATTTTGATTTTTCCTATATCTGCTTCTGAAACAGAAGTTTCTATCTGCATTTTTGTCAAATCTTCTGCAACTTCGAATAATGTTGGAGTATTAAAGCTTGCAGCAACTGTTTGTCCGACATCTATAGCTCTTGAAATAACCGTACCATCAACAGGAGAGGTTATTTTTGAATAACCCAAATTTGTTAAATTGTTGTTTAAAGAGGCACTTGCGGCGGAAATTTCAGCATTTGCAGCGTCCAATTCTGCTTTTGCAGACAAATAATTTGATTGAGCAAGCTCTACATCGTCTTTTGAAACATAGTTTTTTTGATATAAGTGTTTGTATCTTTCGTAGTTGTTCTTTTTGTAGCTGAGGGTTGCTTTTGCTTTTGCATAAGCTGCTTTTGCGTTGTTCAATTTTGCACGTGATTGGTCAACATTTGCTTGAAACAAACTAGGGTCGAGTTCTGCTAGTAAATCACCTTTTTTTACTTGGGAATTATAATCTACATAAATTCTTGCAACAGTACCGGAAACTTGTGTACCTACTTGTATTGTGTTTATTGGTTTTATTGTTCCGCTTGCTTCTACATATTGTATAATTGTGTCTTTTTTAATTTCTTTTGTTATGTATTTTACAGAACCATTTTTTAAGCATCCTACCAAAAAAACAAGTACAAGTATTGAAATTATCAAACCGAGTATTATGTATCTTGTTTTAATTTTTTCCATTTTTATCTGACTCCCATTGATTTTAACAAGGTTTCTCTAGCTACGTTATATTTAAATACTGCATCAACAAAATTCAATTGAGAAGTATTGTAATTTGTTAATGAGTCTTGCAATTCGACATAGTTGTTCAATCCGACACTATATCTTCCATCTGCCAATTCAAAATTTTCTAGGGTTGCTTTTACTTTGCTGTTCATTAGAGGAATTTTTCTTTCCAGCTGTCGCATATTTACGTAGTTGGTTTGAACTTCCCAATATATATCTGATTTTGCAATATTAACGTTGTGAAGTGCAACATCCAAGTAGTATTTGCCTTCTTGAATTTGCCAATGTATTCCATAAGGATTAACAGAACCCAGACCAACGCTCGCTCCAACAGTCAAAGGAGAAGAGTACATATTGTTTTCTCTTTTTGTGTAACCCCAGTTCAATTCTCCCGTAACTTCCGGCATATATTGTCTTTTCACTGCTTTTAAGGATTCATCTTGAACAAGAGCAAGCATTTCATTTGATTTTAAATCAGGACGAAATTCGAGTGCTTGGTTTACTGCTTCTTGTTTTGATAAAACCCAAGGTTTAAATTCAAAATTTTGTATGATATCTTTGTGTTCTATTCCTGATGTCAGCATAATCAAGCCGTCTGCTGTCTTTTTAAAAGAATTTTCCGGAGGCTTTATTGTTATTATACTTTCGATTTTCTTTTTATAATCAGCTTTTAAGAAATTGAAACTTTCTGTATTTTGAACAACAAAAGGATTTTCTTCTTGCCAATACATTGCATTTTCTAATGCAATAATAGAAGTTTGAAGGGAGTTTTGACCTTCTATGAGTTGTATTTTTGCATCTGTTAAATTAACTTCGGCATTTACTACGTCGATTTTTGATTTCAGACCTTCATCGAACATAGCTTTTGTTCTTTCATAATTGAGGGTTTGGATTCTTACATATTGTTCATAAATATCCAAACTAGCAAGTGCAGAAAGAACTTTGTAATAATTTATTTTTACATCATAAATTACATTCAAAATATCATAATCGTAATCATGAACAGCAGATAGGTAGTTGAATTTTGCCATATTTATTTTAGCAGTTGTTCTTCCAAAATCCCAAATCATCTCTGAGATTCCTGCATTAAAACCTATAGAGTTTGTATTTGTAGAAGTTAATTTTGTATTTGACGAATCGTGATTATAATTTACTCTAGCTGTGAGCCTCGGGTAGTAGTTTGCTCTTTGTTGATTTGCACCAGTTTTTACTGCTTCTACCCTGCTTTTTGAAGAAAAAAGATTCGGATTGTGTTCCATTGCATAATTTACACAATCTTCTATTGTCATTACTTTTAATTGATTAAAAGGAATTTTTGGTCTTCCTTGTCTTACAGGCGGGAGCGAAATCGCTTCTACTCTTGCTTTTTTACCTGTAAATAATTTTGAAACTCTTTTTTCTATTTTATCTTCTTTTGTTGGTTTTGTATTTTCTTTTTTATTTTTCTTTTTGAATAAAAAGAATTGCTTTTGTTTTGGCGTGTTTGTTTCTTCTTCTATTGCAAAAGAAGAATTATTTACAGCAAAACAAAAAACCAAAAAAACTATGATGGCTATTCTAAAAGAATTTTTTGACAACTTTCCTCCGTTTTTAGAATAGATTTTATTTTAAAAACGAAACTATGTCATCATTTTCCGATAGGAGAATTTTTGATTTCGTCAATAATTTTTTGATTGGTTTCTATACTGATTGCCGGAGGATTTTTAAAGACATATTGTGCAATTTCTTGAATGTCTTTTGATGTGATTTTATCTAAAATTTTCATATTATTGTACGAAGCATAAACGCCGTATTCGTTTGCACTTTGCATACCATGGTTTATAAACGCTGTAACGTCATTATTTATTATATCCAAAATCTCAGTTTTTTCTGCGTTTTTTATCATTTCCAATTCATCATCAGTGATTGGAGTTGTTTTTAATTTTTCTGCTTCTTGTCTAAAAGCATTCAGTATATTTTCTATATCTTCTTTTTTGTTTATTGCAACATCTGTATACAATCTCAATTCCATAATATTGTTTATAGAATCTTCCATTGCACCTGCTCCATAAACCAGCCCTTGTTCACTTCTTAATTCATCAAAAATTCTTCTAGATAAAATATTTTTTAACAATGAAACTTTTATTTGGTCAGAATCTTCTTTTGGTTTTTCAAAATTAAAAATCATATTAATATCAGATTTTGTTTTTTCTGTTGGTTTTGCAATTAGGATTTCTTTTTGAATCGGGGTGAATATTTTTGAATAATAGTCTTTTGTTTTATCAAAAATTTTGAACTTTGGATAGCCTGATAATTCATTGTTTAGAGTATCAATTAAAAATGAATTTTTAGAAAAATCAGAAGAAATTGTTGCTTCTGCGGAAGAATTTTGCCACAAAAGACTATAGAGCCTTTTTATGTCATCTAATGTTGTATTATCAAGAATATTCAATTTTTCTTTCTTAGATGGGGTATAATTTGGATACAAAACAGCTGTTTCTCTATCCGTTAGGGTTTCTTTTTCTAATAGAATATTTTTTTTGATTTTTTCTTTTATTTCTTGAAACTCTTTTTCATCAAAATTTGGCAAAGCCATTATTTTTTTCATCATTTGGATATCGTTTTTGATGTTTAGAGCTTTGTCTGAAAAAGTATTGAATGTAACGCCTGTTTTTTTTACTGTCATAAAAACAGGGTCATTTTTTATTGTGTAATCCAGAAAATCATCTTTTGACATGCCACAAGGTCCGAGATTAAGTACATTTTCCAACAAATCCAGTTGCACACTTGGAACATTCAAAAATTTGTCAGTGAAAAATTCAAACATGACATTTGTTGCATCAGTGTTCGGTGTATTCTTTGTGTTGATTCTGAAGTTATTTTGTAAATAATAATTTCTGGACGAATTTATATCATCAACAAGCATTTGTTCGATTTGTTTTTTTGATGTAAAAGAAATTTGATTATTGATTTTGTTTTTTGGAGGAGTTTTTTTATTGGAATAATTGTTTTCTATTTGTTCTTTTGTTGCGTCTTTTGAATGATTGACGATGATTGACATTTTATTAAAGTCAATCAACTTTCTCATATCCAGCCCGATTGTTTTTGGATTTATTGTTTTTGTAAAATTAAACATTTCCGATTCTAAAAGTGCATTGTTATCGTTGAGTGCAGATTCGACCAAATCTACAACTTCTTCTTCGTCTTGTTTTTCAGAATTGAATGATTTGAGTAATTGTCGTTTTACGTCTTCTGCTTCAGAAATCGGATATTTTCCATTCATAAATTCAGTCAAACCATTAAGGACTGTATTTATTGATTTTTCTATATTGTCTTCTGGGGCAACTATATTAATAAGAAATGCTTCTTGGTCAATTTTTTTGTTTTTATTGGTTTCAAATAAGCTTTCAATATCGAATGCAGAATCCATTTCTTTCAATTGTTTTGATACTTTGGAATTTTCTCTATTTAGCAATGTTTTCATTAATGAAAATTTCATTCTATCTTCTTGCGAAATATTATCCGGCACAGAAAGAGCAATTTGACAAGTTGCAAGATTTTCTGTTTTTGAAATGTAGTCATTTCGAACTGGTTTGTTTGTTGGGGTTAAAATCGGATAGTTTCTTTTTGAGATATTTGAATAATCTGCTTTTTTGTTAAAATATTTTGAAACCAGCTTCATTGTTTCATCAGGATTTACATCTCCAACAATGATTGTTGTTGTATTATCCGGAGTGTAGTATGTATTGTAATAATCGAACAATTGCTCTCTTGTAAAACTATCTATGTTTTCTTTTGAACCCAAAATATCATCCGGTTCGTATTCGATATTGTAGAGATTTTTTATGCATTTGTTTGTACTTCTTTTTTCTTCGCTATCAAAAGAAGAATCTATTTCTGATTTTACAACACCTTTTTCGTTTGTTATGTATTCATTGTTAAAAGTCGGAAACTGCGTCAATTCTGCATTTAGTTTTATGTAGTTTTCCAAACTGTCATCATCCAACAAATACCCCGTCATGTAATATTCAGTGCGGGTTCTTGAGGTCGCTGCATTGTTTTCGGCACCGAGTATTTGAGCTTTTTTGTCAAATTCTTTTGGTTTTAGACCTTTGCTTCCTGCATAAAGATTGTGTTCAATAAAGTGACTTATACCTTTTATGTCGTTTGTTTCATTATTTGCACCAACATCAAATTTTGTTTTTATATAGAATTTTCCTTTTTTAGGGGCAATGACGACTGTTTGTCCATTCGACATTTTGTATACAGAAGCTTTTTCTTTTAAACCCAAAATCGGAATTTGAGCTATTTTTTGATATTGTAGAGGTATTTGCGGTTGAACAATTGCAGATTTTACACCACAAGAAGGCAAAACTGTGGAATTTTGCTGTGGTTTTTGAGATGCATTATTTTGTTCTAATTTTTGTTTAAAATTAGGCAAATAAATACTGTTTTGTCTGATTGGGTTTATGTTCATTTTATATATTTAATAAAAACTTTTGAAAAATAAAAGTTGCTTAGCTGAGAAAATTGTTTTCAATCAGTTCACAAACCGTATGAACAATCACATTATGCATTTCAAAAATTTGTTCATCGGAATTTCCTATAGCGTTGATTTCTAAATCAATATTGTAATTTAGTTTTGTTTGTCCTGTTAAAAGAATTACTTTTATGTTTTGAAATTTTGCTTGTTTTATCGCTTCTATAATGTTTTTGCTTGTTCCAACAGGACAAAAAGCAATCAACAAATCTCCTTTTTTTCCTATGTTTTCTATTTGTTTTTTGAATATATCATCAAAAGAACTTTCTGATGCAATAGATGTAATCAAGCTGGAGTTTGAATTTAGAGAGATTGATTGTATGTTTTTTGTTGCTTTTTTAAATTTTGAAACAAAAATGTTTTCCAGACTATTGGAAATAGAAGCCCCTTCCCCATTTCCGCACAACAAAATTTTGTTATCATTTAGAATAGTTTCCAAAATCAATGTATAACAATCTTCGATTTTTTCTTTTTCTTGCAAAAGAAAATTCAAATTCAGTATTCTTTGTGTTAATAATTCACGAACCATTGATATTTTATTTTCTCAACCTTGAGTATATTTTACATTAAAATAAAGAAAATGAAAAACTTGTGTTAAGTTTCTTCTTTAATTAAAATGAAATTTGTAAAAAGGGAGGAAAAATGAAAGCATTAGTCTTTGATAAAGAATTAAAATTAGACAAAAATTTTCCAATGCCAAAAGTAAAAGAAAACGAAGTCTTAATCAAAACTTCGATTGTTGGAATTTGTAACACTGATTATGAAATTACAAAAGGATATATGGGCTATCGTGGTATTTTGGGACATGAATTTGTTGGAAAAGTAGTAGAAGTAGGAAAAAACGTCAACAAAAACCTAATCAACAAAAGGGTAGTAGGTGAGATTAATCTTGCTTGTAATAATTGTGAATACTGTAACAAAGGCCTCCAAAGACACTGCCCAAATCGTTCTACATTGGGTATTTGGAAAAAAGACGGTTGTTTTTGCGAATATTTTACACTTCCAAAAGAAAATGTTATAGAACTTTCAGACAACATTGATGATACAACAGCAGTTTTCAGCGAACCTCTTGCTGCAGCGTACGAAATATTGGAACAATTGCACATAAAACCTGATTCAAAAGTTGCTATTGTCGGTGATGGAAAATTGGGTTTGTGTATTTCTTTGGTGTTTAGTGCGTTGAATATAGATTTTATTCATATAGGAAAACACGAAGAAAAACTACAAATCTCAAAAAACAACGGTGTAAAAACTATGCTTTTGTCTGATTTGAAAGATGAAAACAAAAAAACTTTTGACTTTGTAATAGAAGCAACAGGTTCTGTTGGTGGTTTTGAATTGAGTTCGCAACTCGTAAAACCAAGAGGAACTTTGGTTCTAAAAAGCACAATAACAGCTCGTGAAGGATTGAATCTTGCAACAATTGTTGTAGATGAAATAACAATCGTTGGCTCAAGATGTGGACAATTCAGACCTATTTTAAGACTTCTTGAAAAAGGAAAAATCAACGTAAAACCGCTAATTTCAGGGATTTTTGATGTAGATGATTTTGAAGTCGCTTTTAGAGAAAATGAAAAAAAAGAAAATCTAAAAATCCTTGTAAAATTTTAAACTAACTGATAACAAAACTTTTAAACAACCCGAAAACCACACAGGCATTGACTTTTATGTGTTTTGGGTTGTTTTTTATCTCTTTTTGTTCAATAAAGAAAAAAGCATCGTTTTTTGTTGTTTTTTTCTTTTTTGTTTTAAACAAAAACTTCATTTTTTCAAACAACACTGCGTTTAACTAATAAAATATACGTTACATTCAATAGCTACAAGGAGAAATTTTTACAACAACTTTTCAACAAGATTGTGCAAAACCCTGTTTAAAACCTGTTTAATACAAAATAATTTTCAACAATAGTTTTGCACAGTTTTTCAAACAACGCTGCGTTTAACTAATAAAATATACGTTACATTAAGTTATATATAGCGTTCGTTTTTTAAAATGTTTTTCAAAAAGAAAACACAATAATAATGGTATTTTTGAGGAATTTTTCTTTTGTTGATTTTTTGTTGTTAAAAAAGAAAAGTTTTGAACATGAAACATCCAATACCAACAAGGCTTTTGAACCTTTTTGCACAAATATTATGTCTTTATTATAAATTATTAATTCTATATATAAATATATATTTATTTATATATAATATATTTTTTTAAAAAAAGTTTACCAAATAGATAGCATTTTGTTTTTGTTTGAATTTTTATACTATAATTTTAGTATAATTTTATAAGGAACCAGTTATATGGAAATCATTTTAAACAAAGAAGATTTTGCCAATAGTATTAAAATTGTAGAAAAAATTACAGCACAAAAAGCCATTCAACCTATTTTATCAAACATATTAATGGAAACAGTTTCTTCAGATAGAATAAGATTAACTGCGACAGATTTGAATTTGGCTATTGAATATAAAACAAATGCAGAAGTTATAGAAGAAGGGGCTATAACTTTGAACGCAAAAAAACTTTTAGAAATCGTTTCTCGTCTTTCTTCTTCAGAAGTAAAATTCAAAACAGAAGATGATACTGATAATGTAAAAATTAAAAGTGGAAAAACAGAGTTTTACTTAATTGGTCTAAATCCGGAAGAATTTCCAAAAACTACAGACAACAATGCACAAGATAACTTCAAAACTATTGTATTAGACAAAAATGAATTTTCAAAAGCATTGAAACAAGTGCTTTTTGCGGTTTCTACTCAAGAAACACAAGCTGTTCTTACAGGTGTTTCTTTTAATGTAACAGCAAACGTTTTGGAGATGGCAGCGACAGATGGAAATAGACTGGCAAGAATACAAAAAGAAATCCAAAATTCGGAAGAAGAACCGATAAATTTCATTATCCCAGGAAAAACTCTTTTAGAATTGCAAAGAATTTCTTCTATGGTTGAAGATGAAAATTTGACATTGAAAATCACAAAAAACAAAGCACTTTTTGAATTTGAAAATTTAACTTTCCAATCACGTTTGATTGAAGGAAGTTATCCAAAATATCAACAACTCATTCCTGTTAACAATGATAAAAAAATAATCGTAAACAGAGCCGAATTAATCAACGTTATAGAAAGAGTTTCTGTAATGGTTAGCGAAAGAACGAATGTTGTAAAATTCAATTTTACAAACGGGCAGTTAGAAATTTCTGCAGATACATCAGAAGCAGGACGTTCAAAAGATTATGTTGATATACAATATGACGATGAGGATATGCTAACAGCATTTAATTACAAATATGTTCTAGATGGATTAAAAAACATGGACACATCCGAAATCGTTATAGAAATTTCTGACGTATTGGCTGCAACAATATTTAAACCTTTAGAAGATACAAATAATTACATCTGTTTGATTATGCCTGTAAAAGTTTAAAATAGGAAAAGAAAATGAAAGTAAGTGTAAAAACTCCAGCTACAATAGCAAATTTAGGACCAGGGTTTGATTCTTTCGGTTTGGCTTTGCCTTTGTATAATGTTATTTCTATAGAAGAAACAGTATTGCCTGGAAGTGGAATAGAAGTTAATATCATTAACGAAAAAAACAACGATGACAATATAATTGACATCCCAACAGACAAAAGCAATATAATATATAAAGCAATAGAATTATTATACAATTTTATAGGACAAGTTCCAAACGAATTGAAAATCACAGTAAAAACCCAAATCCCTATTTCTAGAGGATTGGGGTCTTCTGCTTCTGTAATCGTTGGGGGTTTGATGGCAGCAAATGAACTACTGGGTAGACCCGCTGATGAAAAAATCCTTATGTCTATTGCGACAGAAATAGAAGGACATCCGGATAATATTACACCTGCTTTTGTTGGTGGCGTAACAATGTCATCTTGGGAAGAAGACGGTTCTGTTGTTTATCGAAAATTACCTTGGAATGATGGGTGGAAATTGATGGTTTGTGTTCCTGATTATGAACTCAATACAGAAATTTCTCGCTCAGTTTTGCCAAAAGAAGTTCCTATGCAATCTGCGATATACAACCTTAAACGTTCGGCAATGTTTGTTGATGCTATGTACAACAATGATGAAGAATTGCTCAAATTGTCGCTAAAAGACAAACTTCATCAACCTTATAGAGAAAAACTGGTTCCGGGGCTTTCTGACATAATGAACAACTTAAAACACACAAATGGTGTTATAGGTACTGTTTTATGTGGGGCAGGGCCTTCAATTTTGGTTATTTATAATGGTGTTGGTGCGAGCGAAATTAAAGAAACAGTTTCAAATACTTGGAATTATTTTAATGTAAAAGTAAATTTCTTGAATTTGCCTATAGAAAAACAGGGAGCTGTGATTTTGTAGTGAATTATGGTTTTGTAGATGGAGTTTGTTACAAATAAAATGAAAAAGGCTAAAAAATAATGAACTCTTGTCCGGATAACAATTTCAAATTCGATTGTATAGTAGTTGGTGCAGGTCATGCTGGTGTAGAAGCTTCTATTTCTGCTGCAAGATTGGGATTGAAGACTTTGCTTACTACGCTCAACATAGACAATATTGGCTTAATGCCTTGCAATCCTGCAATCGGAGGCCCTGCAAAATCAAATCTTGTTCGTGAAATTGACGCTTTAGGCGGAGTAATGGGGGAACTTGCTGATTCTACATATATGCAATTAAAAACCCTAAATTCATCCAAAGGTCCTGCTGTTCGTGCTCTTCGTGCTCAATCGGACAAAAAAGAATACAAATACTTGGCAAGAAGTTATGTTGAAAGAGAAAAAAATATCACTCTTAAACAAATACAAATTGTAGATTTAATGGTAAAAAACAACGAAATAATCGGTGTTGTTGATGAATTAGGGATTGAATATTTTTCACCCACAGTAATTCTAACTACAGGAACAAGTCTGGATGGTCGAATTTTTATTGGTCAAAAATCTCACCCATCAGGAAGATTGGGAGAAAGAGCGGCAGTCGGCTTGTCTCAAAAATTAAAGAATCTTGGTTTTAATGTTAGAAAATTAAAAACAGGAACACCTGCTAGAGTAGATGGCAGAACTATTGATTTTTCAAGGTTGGAACTTCACCCTGGGGACACAATAAAAAACGGAATGCCGTATTTCTTTAGTTACAAGCCGAATCGCCCGATTAGAGAACAGTTTCCTTGTTATTTAACAAAAACAAATGAACTTACTCATTCAATAATCAAAGAAAATCTTCATCTATCGCCATTGTATAGTGGTTTAATTACAGGCAAAGGTCCTAGGTATTGCCCTTCTATAGAAGATAAGGTTGTGCGTTTTGCTCACAATCCTTCTCATCATATTTTTATTGAACCGGAAGGAAAAGATACCTATGAATATTACATCCAAGGTTTTTCAACGAGTTTGCCTATAGAAGCACAGTTTAAAATGATTCATTCGCTTTTTGGTTTAGAAAATGCTTCTATAATAAAACCTGCCTATGCTGTAGAATATGACAGCGTTTGTGCTTTGGAATTGGACAATGGTTTGATGACAAAAAAAATAAAAGGTTTGTTTTTAGCAGGACAAATCAACGGTACATCGGGCTATGAAGAAGCTGCAGCACAGGGGCTTGTTGCCGGAATAAATGCAAAAAATTATCTGGATAAAAAAGAATATATTGAACTTACTCGCTCAAATTCTTACATAGGAACGCTCATTGACGATTTGATTACAAAAGACATTGATGAACCTTATAGAATGTTGACTTCAAGAAGCGAATACCGTCTTATTTTGAGACAAGATAATGCTGATTTGAGATTGATGGAATTGGGCTTTGGGGCTGGTCTTGTAAGAGAAGAAGATGTTTTAAGAAAAAGATTCAAAGAACAAGAAATAGAAAGACAAATAAAAAAATTAAAAGATTTCAAAATTGCACCAAACGAAGAAAATAAAGCAATTTTAAATCAGTACAATGAAAATCTGGAATTAACAACATCAGCGTACAATCTTTTGAAACGTCCGAATGTTGGTTTTGAAATAATAGAAAAGTTGGGTTACAAAAACGAAATCGAAACTGATGACAAGTATCAAATTCGAGATATAACAGAACAAACAGAAACTCTGATAAAATATGATGGCTATATCAAGCGTCAATTGGATACAATAAATAACCAAGAAAAAACAGAAAAAATTAAAATCCCTGAAAATTTTGACTACGAAAGTATCAAACAAATTTCCACAGAGTCAAAAGAAAAACTAATGAAAATAAAACCAAAAACAATAGGCCAAGCACTTCGCATAGGTGGTGTAAAACCTGCTGATGTATCTGTAATTATGGTTTTAATTACCCAACACAAAGTAAATACAATTAAAATGTAAAATTTTTTTAATATTTCTAAAGTTGAGAATTAAATAAGACGTATAAATTAATACAGTTTATATCAAAAAAGGAAAAACAGGTGAAAAATAAAAAGAGATGCGACTTGTCTTTTTGTTTTGAAATTTTGTCTATCAATAATTTCAACTTCTTTTTAAAAAGATATCTTTTAGAAGATGAAAATTACTTCCATCAAAATTTGTACAACATAAGACTTTAGTTTTGTATTCTTGAAATATACCAAAAACTCAAAACAGAATAAAAAAATGGTATAGCGATAATGTTTGCGATACCGCTAAATAATGGCGGCAAAATGTTTATTATTATTGAAAAAATAGCAATAACAAACAAGATTGCGACAAATTCTAAGTTGAGTTTTTTGTAACAATTTTTAAATACATCAAAATAATTTTCTTCTTCGCTTTTGAAATAAAAAGCCTGAAGATTGAGCATAAAAAATGGTATACTGACAAAAAAAGTAACAACAGAAATTATTATCAATTGTATGAGAAATTCTGTGTAGTTTTTTGCGATTATTTGAGAAAATTTTGTTATCAAAACAAAAATCAAAGGTGTAAAAAGCAAAATAGAAACCAAAAAATAAAAAGAAACAAAAGAAAGCAGTTTTTTTGTTTCTATAGTTTCAAAAATTTCTTTGAAACTTCTTCTGCTGCCGTTTTTTAAAAAATCATAGCTTGCAGGAATCAGTGCAAAAGCAATTACATAAATTTTCCAAGAAGCCCAACAAGAAACAGGAATAGCGATAAAAAGAACGGGTAAAGCAAAGAATGGTGAAATATTCACTAAAGGGATAAAAATAAAACTGGCAATAAAAATTAAAAGATATTTTGCATACAAAGAAAAATATTCTCTAAAATATCTCTTGAAAAATTTTATGCTTAATTTAAAAAATAACGAAGTATTGTTCATATTTGCCCTTTTTATTGTATTATATTGTCTATCGAAAATAAAATATATAGGCTAAATTATGTATATCAAAGATTTAAAAGACTTTTTTTCTTCTGTTTCAAAAGATGATTTTTTTGAAAAGGTGAATTTTCATATACATTCAAATTTTTCCGATGGAAAACTCGATTTTGATACACTAGTTGAACAAGCAAAACAAAAGAAAATGAAATATATTTCAATCACTGACCACAATTGTGTTTTGGGGTATAAAACATCAAAATACAAAAATGATGAAATGCTCATTTCAGGTGTTGAATTTGATTGTTTTTACAGAGGGTCTTTGCTTCATATTTTAGGGTATGGGATAGATGTCGAAAACAAAGAAATAAATGAACTTTGCGGCAAAAATGAAAAAGAAAGAAAAAACGATTTAGTTAGATTATTCAAAATGCGACACCCGAAAAAAGTAATCGACGCTATTCACAATGCAGGTGGGGTTGCAGTTTTGGCTCATCCTTGTTGCTGCAATGTGATTAATTTATCTCATTATGTAAAATGCCTCAAAAAACTGGGTATAGACGGGATAGAAACGCATTATCCTTATGGTAGATTTCGAGCTATTGTAAAATTTTCATCCAGAAAATTGCCGATTGAATTGGCAAAAAAATACAATCTTTTTGAAACAGGCGGAAGTGACGAACACAATAGTTTAATTTAGAACAAAAATGTGTTAAAATTTTATTAGTACATTGAAAATTTAAATGAGATTTTATAAAAAAATCCATTACCTCGTGGGGATGTTTTGGTTTTGACGGGGTGAAGTTTATCATTCGGATTGCATTTCAAGCTGAATAACTTGTTAAACTTTTCAAAAAAATAGATGCAAAATCTAACGTAATCGCTGTTGATTTCGGTCGCGCTCAAAGATTAGCTGCGTAAGAATCTTTAATAACAGCCACTTGATTTGTCCAACTTGCCGACAAATTAGGTCAATTATGCAAGTCTTGATTTGTTTTTTAATTAACGAAACATTTTTAAGTATTTAGTTGATTAAGTTGTTGGTCTTTAAAATCATCTTTGAAATCATTTTTCGGTTATGGTTGTTCCCTTTGATTTCGAGATAAAACCACCTATGAATGTAGAGGTTCGTCTGGTATCATTTCGGACGTGGGTTCGATTCCCACCATCTCCATTTTTTAAAAATATATTTAAATTGCAGATTTTACTAAATTACACGCAATGGCGTAATTTTGAAAAAGTAATTAATAAAGTTAAAGATTCTTGTAAAAACTTTAAACAAAATGGTTCAAATTGGCTCAGAGACTGAAAAAAGTATTTCTGATATACTACTTACAAGATATGCTTGCTATTTGATAGCAAAAATCTCTAAGTTTTTACTGTTTAGAATGACAACAAGAAAAACACGCAGCTGTTAAAATCTTGTTTCTTATATTTTTGTTATTAGTTTAAGTTTTTAAATACAATAGTAAATTAAGTATTTTTATGGTATATCATAGCATGTCTTAATAACTGATAATAAAGAAATCTAAATTATGCTTAACCAATTTTCAAGAACGCAATTAATGTTTGGAAAAGAGAATATCGAAAAACTGCACAATTCACATGTTGCAGTCTTTGGTATCGGTGGAGTCGGGGGCTATGTTGTAGAAGCTCTTGTTCGGACAGGTGTCGGCAAAATAACATTAGTTGATGATGATAAAGTCTGTTTAACAAACTTGAATAGACAATTATATGCTACACTTTCTACCGTTGGAAAATATAAAGTTGATGTTGCCGAAGCAAGAATTTTAGATATAAACAAAAAGGCTGAAGTGAATAAATTCAAAACTTTTTACACTCCTGAAACAAAAGATACATTTGATTTTTCTCAATATGATTATGTAGTAGATGCAATTGATACTGTAGTTGGAAAATTGAGTATTGTAGAAGAATGCCACAAAACCAACACTCCTGTTATTTCTTGTATGGGAGCAGGGAATAAAGTTAATCCCACAATGTTTGAAGTTGATGATATTTACAATACTTCGGTTTGTCCTTTGGCTCGTGTTATGCGACAAGAATTAAGGAAGAGAAAAATTCCTAAATTAAAAGTTGTTTATTCGAAAGAAAAACCCATAAAACCGCTGGAAGATATGGCTATAAGCTGCAGAACACACTGTATATGCCCCCCTGGAACTGTACACAAATGTACAAATAGAAGAGATATACCGAGTTCAAATGCTTTTGTGCCTTCTGTTGCAGGATTGATTGTAGCAGGAGAAGTGATTAAAGATTTGATTGAATATAAGTAGATTTTGATAAAGAATTTTTTAATTTATATATAATTTAAAATTTCTCTAGGTTTTTCAACTATTATAGTTGCATTATTTTTAATCAAAAAATTTCTATCCCTAAAACCCCAAGTCACGCTTATGCAAGGCATGTTGGAGTTTTTGGCGGTTAAAATATCAACATCAGAATCGCCAATATATATTGCGTCTTCCGGTTTTAAATTCATTAAATTTAACACTTCAAAAACAGTATCCGGAGCGGGTTTTTTCTTTATGCCCATTTGTTCATTTTCACCAATTGCAATATCAATCAAATCACCAAAGTATTTCTTTGAAAGTTCTTTTACAGCAGGGTCAAATTTGTTCGATACGACTGCTGTTTTGATATTTTGTTCTTTTAATTTTTTCAACAATTCCAAAATACCATCATATACAGATGTGTGATTGTACATGTTTTCTTTATAGTGTTTTTTGAAAATTTCCAGACATTTTTTGTAATTTGGATTATTTAAACCATCAGGAATAGCTCGTTCTATGAGTTTTGCAACACCATTTCCGACAAAAAATCTAATTTCTTCAATCGAATGAGTCGGATAATTAAATTCTAAAAGTGCATAATTTGTTGAAATCATCAAATCTTCTAAAGTATTTAACAATGTTCCATCCATATCAAAAATTAAAATTTTCTTTTGCATATTTTTAACTCCCAAAAGGATTGTAACACAAAAATAAACGCTTCTTGCCTTTTCTTCCTAATCACAGTTGCTGATTAAATTTTTTTTGTAATATCTTAAACTAAAACTATGACAAATTATGTAAACCAACTTTTAAATGTATTTAATGAAGATACAAAACTTTCATACGACAAATGGAGTGACGAACACTGTTTTACTTCCGGAAGTAAAAAATGGATTGCAAATATTTTGCCTGTAGAATTGTTAGAAAGAAGCTTCAAGCAAACAGTAGAGAGCCTTGTTACACTAAATGAAACAGGAAATTTTTATGAATATTTTCCAGATACGATAATAAGTCCAAACTACGGACATCAATGGGGAAGAAGTGCAAATTATATAGAAATCAACAATCGTGCTATTGCAGAAATGGTAGGAAACAGAACAAAAAACGGACTTTTTTCTGCAATGAAGATTCTAGCTGCAATTCCACCTTCTGCAAAAAGTTGGGCAAATTGTGTTATTTTGTCACAAATTTTTCCAAATATTTTTGGAGATGGCTACAACAAAGGCACGTCAGAAGAAAATTCGATTTATGGTATAAAACTCAATATTGGTTATAGTTCTAATATTGTAAATTTTGATATCCCTGTTTCTGCGGAAAATCAATTCAGAGCATTTAATGATTTGGCTCATATCCATGGATTGAAAACAGGCTTCAGGACAGTGATTTCTGCTGACCAAATAAAAGTTTCAGACCACAACAAAGATGATGTTACTTTTGATTGGAAAAATCCCAGTCACCAAGAATTGTTCATAAATGAACATACAAAACTAATAAAATTGGGCTTTGAAGCTATTTTTATCGATTCTGCAAAACATATTGGCGGATACGATATGGGCAATTATACAGGTGTTGGAGCATTGCCTGAATACAACCAAATGCAATACATTCTTCACGAAATTCGTAAACGTTCCGGTTGTTTTAGTGTTAGTTATGTTGGAGAAAAAAGTACAGGCGATTTTGAACGTTACAAAAATTTGGGTTTAACGTCGGGTACTGCATTTGTTTCGCCTGATGATTATGAAAAAGTCAAATGTTGGGCAGTAAAATTCAAATACAACAAAGATTACGCCCCAGGGGTAGAAGTGTCGAATGACAACGATATGGGCGGAAGAAGTTATGAAGAGCGACTAAAACGCATAAATTCAATACTTTTTGCTTATGAATATCCGAGCGACAAGCTTCCTAGCTTTATGCAAATGGAAGATTTATTTCCGTTGAGATACGACACAAATACACATCATTTAATGATGACCAATCCTTCTTTTTCGACAGATGGAACAGCAAAAAGCCACTGGGAAAATCTGTTTACAAAAGAAGACGGAAGAAATTACAATGCAAAAGTTGGAGAATTGTTTTCTCATGCATTGA
>CAKUUG010000012.1 GCA_934692665.1 uncultured Candidatus Melainabacteria bacterium
CAAAATAAATATTAAAAGGAACAAAAAGAAAATATATTTTATATAAAAAATACAAAAACCAAGGATTTCCTGGGTCTTTAAATATCATAGAAAAAGGTGCATTTGGATTAGATAAATCAAGTGTATAATAATCATCATACATCAATAATGTATCAAAAAACCCATTCAAACGAAGAACAATTCCCAAAACAAACACTAAAAGAAAAATATAAAGTTGTTTAATTGCAAAAGGTTTGTATTTAAAAAACAAAAACAAAACAATTGAAAACAAAAGATATGAAAACAAATACCACAAATGTCCACTGAATATGCTCAACAAAAAAATACAAAAAGTGTTGAAATTTGAGTTGTAATTTATCGGTTGTTGAAAAGAAAACATATTATTCGGAATTTTGTAACTGTTGTAAATTTCACAATTATTGTCTTTGCAAACATTTGTTTTATTCTTTTCAAAAGAAGAAAAATCGCTGTAGTAGTTAGCTTTTATACCATTGTAAAAAAATATGCTTTTGATTTTTTCGCTGTCTTTTGATAGTATCTCCAGTTTTTTTATAGGAGTATCAGTATTAAAAAAGAGCATATTTCTTACTTTTAAAAAAGATGCAAAGTTTCCGTTAATATTCAAAATAGGATTTGCTGAAGAATTAATACTGTCCAATTCAATCAAAATTTCAAAATTATTGAACAATGGCTTGTATATTTTTAAAACACTTTTGTTGTGAGAAAAAAATTGAAAAGTGAACAATAAAATAGAAGCCAAAAAAAGAAAAATTATAAGTATCGCTTTGTTTTTTAACATAAAATTATTATATATTAAACTACAGAATTAGGAAAATTTTACATTTCGAGTAGTACCAATGGGTAATTTTTTTTAAATTTTTGTTACATTTTTAAATTCTTGTTGTAGTATAGAACTATGCTCGATTTTTTAATGCCGAAAAACAGAATATTATATTATGATGTACAAGAGCTTCCTATCGAAACTTTTGAAATTTTAGGAATAAACCAAATAAATCCATACTGCAAAATAAAGTCCGAAAAAGAATCGTTTATCACCGTCGTGATGGTCGCAAATGATTCAAGAGATTATGATGAAAAAGAAGCAATGGTTTTGAGTTCTTATTTTACGGTAAAAAGATGTCCAAGATGCAAAAGTATTTCACTTATTCCAACAAGAATCAGGGTGAATCGTTCGCCTGAGTATTTGAAAAACGAAGAAAAAATAGCTTTTGGCGATTATTTTAATTCAAGATACAATTTTCCAACATCAATAGATGCATACTGCAACAATTGTTCGTCTTGTTTTGAATATTTGGTAAAAAATAAAGAATTATGGATAAAAGAAGCAAGACGCCTGAGAGAAAAAGATATCATCGGAAACGAATGGGAAAAATATAGAATAGATTGATTTTAACAAAAAAAACCGCCAAATTTGGCGGTTTTTAGATTTTTATTTGTTTTCATCATCTGCTTTGTTATATGTAACAAATGAAGGTGGTTTAATCACTGTTCTTGCAAGCAATTCACCTTTTTTATTATAGCTTGTTAAAATAACCATAGACAACTCATCATCAAATTCAACACTGTTACAACCTTTACAGTTTTTTTCAAATGTATAAGCTACTTCTTTTTTGTTGTATGGATTAACTTCAACTTTATTCAATTCATCAGTTATTTTTTGTGCAACTTCTGATGATTTTATGTTTTTATTTTGAGCAAATTCTTCTAATATCTTTGAAGCAAAAACAGCATTGTCTACTTTTATTTTGGCTGCCATCATAACATCTTGCTTGTGCCACAAACGTGGAGAATAATATATTCCAACACAAATCAAAACAATCATTACAACACTTAGTTCAATTGCAGTTATTTTTTTTATTTTACATGATTTTAGAGCTTCTTTTAAATTCATTTTATCCTCATTCTTATCTTTCAATTACTAAAAACGACTTAACACATCTTTGGTGTTTTCCCATTGAACCTATTGAAAAGTTTTTGCTTGTTAATGCAGTAGATAGTCCTCCATCGAATGCCATTGCTTTTTTCAATTTTAGTTTTTCTGTAAGATACGATTTCATTTCTTTAGCGTCAACTTTGTGTTCTTTTGAAAAAATTACAATATAGAGTTTTTTACCTTTTAAACCGATTGCTGTTCTTTCACGTCTTTTCAATATGTCAACACTTTGAGATTTTACCATATCATTTTCATACACAACAAACCCCTCATTAACTAAGTCCATTGTTGGATTAATCATTGGGCCTGCCTGTAGGGAGTGTTTGATATGATAACCTTTTTTAATATTATCTGTATGATATGCAATATCAAATTTTAATTTTCCTCTTCTGTTTTCCAAGATTCTAAATTCACTTCTTGAAAGAACTTTTTCCAATCTGTCTTGTTTTTTCAGACTAGAAACCAATTGAACGTTGTCCATAACATCAGAAACAACATCACCATCAATAGTGACATAAGAAACACTTTTGCCATTTTTTACATCAAAAAAACCGCCATTAACGACTAATTCATAACAGTTGTCTTCGTAGAGTTTTTTTGGAGTTGTAACTTTTTTTGTCATGACAGGTTTAATTTTGCTGCCGTATTTTTTGGTGTTTACTTCAAAGACATATACACCATCTTGTCTATCGGTGTACTTAATCATTTCTTTTGCAAGAGTTGGAAAAGAAAAACAAAGCACAAAAAACATTAAAAGTATCTTTTTCATTACAAATCCTTCACTTTTTTAATTATAAAAATCGAAACTATAAACAATACTATAGGTAAAACAGCACAAACAAAGGGAGGTAAAACTGCTTTTTGAGCTAACAAGTCAAAAAACGGCAATGTAATATAGTACCCAAAAATCATACCAACGGCAATTGTAAAACCTATTAGTCTTTGAGAACGAGGAGGTGCAAACCCCAATAGACATCCTATTATTGCAAACAAAATACATGTCAAAGGATGCAAGTATCTTTGGTATAATTTTGTCTTAAAATATCTGTATTCATCAGAAAAATTCGCTTTTTTGAGCAATTTTGCATATTTTGAAATCTGATGATTTGTAAAAACTCTTTCTTTTCTTGTAGTATTAAGCATTAAATTGTAAACTTCTTGAGCTTGGTTTGGCTCAGTCAGAATTTTGTATTCAGAAAGTTTTTCAATATTATGATATATGCCATCTTCATCTATATCGTATTTGGTTGCATCTTTTATCAGCCAAGAATCGTTTGTTGGATATGCAATAGGAGCAAAAATAATACTTTTAAATGTCGTCACATCAGAGTATTTTTCGTTTGAAAAATTCATAACAATAATATCGTACAAAACCCCCGGAGCAAAATTTGAAACAATTATGTTTTGCTTTGGAGTTTTGTCCAAATTTTCCAATATATAAACAAAATGACTTCCGCCCCCTCTGGATTCTCCCAGCTTGTTACTTGCAATAGGGACAAGTTTGTCATTTACAATATAACAAAACCCTGACAAAATCACACCAAAGCAAATAACAGGAAGCATGATTCTATTAAAAGAAATACCGATTCCTCTTAATATTGATAATTCTGAATTTTTTGACAATCTATCAAATGTAAAAATAGAACCCAAAAGAATACCAACCGGAATTGCTTTTGCAAGCACTTTTGGAATTTCTAAAATCAGTAATTTAAAACCGATTAATATTGTAACTTCATGGTTTAAAACTTTTTTGATTACTTTAAACAATGTTTCAGGAGCTATCCAAACAATAATAAAAAGCACCAAACAAACCAAAGTTGCACCAAAAACCTGCGAAAGAACAAATTTGTCCAGAAGCGATAATTTAAAATTTTTAATGTTATAAAAAATACTTTTAATCTTTTCCATAAAATACCAACTTATAGAACAAAATCCTCACCCAAATAGTGTTTTTTTGCAATAGGGTCAACAGCAACATCTGTACTTTTTCCGGAAATTTTTATACGGCCATCAAAGATTACATTTGCCCTATCTGTAATGGATAACGTAGCTTTTGGATTGTGGTCCGTGATTAGTATTCCTATGTTTTTTTGTTTTGCAAGCTTGTAAATATTGTCTTTGATTTCGCCAATCGCAATAGGGTCAATACCTGTAAACGGTTCATCGAGCAATATGAAAGACGGCGTTGCAGCAAGTGCTCTTGCAATTTCTACCCTTCTTCTTTCTCCGCCCGACAAAGCAACAGAAGAAGCATGTCTTAATTTTTTTACACCAAATTCAGTAAGCAGACTCTCCAGTAGTTCATCTTTTTGCTTTTGATTCAGTTTTTCGTTCATTTCTAAAACAAGTTTTAAATTATCTTCTACATTCAACTTTCTAAAGATAGAAGTTTCTTGAGGTAAATACCCGACACCCAATCTTGCACGTTCGTTCATCGGCATATTTGTCATATCGATAATTTGTTTATCATCAGTTTCAAGTAAAATTTGGCCTTTGTTTGCACGAACCAAACCTACAACCATATAAAAAGTAGTTGTTTTTCCTGCACCGTTTGGACCTAACAGACCTACGACTTCGCCTTTGTTAACATCAAAAGAAACATCATTAACAACGGATCTATCACCATATATTTTGACAAGATTTTTAGCTATTATTCTCATAAAACCACTCTTTTATACTAAAACTTTTAAGTTGATTATATTACAAATAGAATTTTCGAGATATCAGAATAATTTATTTTTTTACATTCACAATAAAATTTAACCAAACTTCACAATTGGCACAAACAAAAGTTTTTTTGTATAATTAACAATATGGCATCAAATATTTATACAAAAAACGAAATATTACAGGCTCTTGCATCTAAAGGATATTTTATAGATGTTTATACTCTAAACACTTTTTTTACAAAATGGAACATAGAAGCAATTTTTGAAGACGAACAAGGTGGAGAGTTTTTTGATAAAAACGCACTAGACTTAGTATTGAACAATTTATTCAATGCAAAAAATGAAGAACCCAAAAACGAGCCTCAAGAAAACCCTAACAACCAAGCTCAACAACTTCAACCACCAACGCAAAGTCAAAATACAGAGCTTCAACAAACTTTACCGGTAGCACAAACGCAAGAAATCCAAACACCCCAAATCAACTCAGCCTTTCCAAACGATGCTGAAACCAATGATATTTTAAGCAATATTGCACTATCTGACGGAAGCCCTTTGATAAACAAAGTAAAAGACGATTTGAACTTAAATATAACGCCACCCGATATAAATTTGCAAGATATACCTGATATTTCGCCAATGAATATTGAAAACGATTTAATAGAAACGAAAAAACCTGCCGCAAAGAAAAAAATGGGTATTTTGGAAGGTGCAATGCAAACGCTCGACGAAACCACCCAACAGGAAATTCAACAAGAGCAGGAAGAAAGACAAGAAGTCGTCAAAGAGATACAAGAAACTGAAAAGACAATACAAGATTTTCAAAATCAAACAGAACAAATACAACCAAACAACAACACACTAAACATACAAACATCATCTCCACCCATGCCTGCTATGCCGACGCAAGAAAGTGCGGATTTTGATGATATGAGTTTGTTGTCGGATTCTGTTGAAGTTCAAGAGAAATTCAAAGAATACATAGTAAATGAAGTTGCAAAAAAACAAGGTCTACAAGCAGCTCCTGTAAGTAATGAATTCAAATTAGACATTTCAGAAAGAACAATCAGCATGGTTGCAAGAACTCTTGCCAAAAAAATTGCAAAACACGTTAGTAATATTTGTTCTGCTGATGCAAAAACAATAGCACAATTAGAAGAAATCAAACAAGAAAATAAAAAACTTGAGCAAAAAACAAAAGAACTTGAAAATCAAAATAAAAAATTAAGACTTTTGCTGGCTGAATCAAACAAAAATTTAAATTCATATAAACCAAGTGTATTTGGCTTATACAAAAAAGTCCCCCCACAATAGAAAAATAAAGAGGAATTTATGAATCAATTAATAATGCTAGTATTAATCAGCTTGCTTGTTTTAGTACATGAAGCAGGGCATTTTATTGCAGCAAGACTGTGCAATGTAAGAGTTACCCGCTTTGGAATAGGTATGCCGATAGGTCCGGAGTGGAAGTTATTCAGGTTTGGAAAAACTGATTTTTATATCCATGCTTTTTTGTTTGGAGGATATGTTGCCTTTCCTGATGATATGGGCAATTTTAAAAAAGAAAATCAAGATACAACAACAAAAACAAACGAAGAAGAACTTTTACCTTCTGATTCTCCTGAATTGTATGAAAATAAAACTGTTTTGCAGAAACTTTTTATCGTTTCCGCAGGTGTAATAATGAATGTTGTGTTTGCAATATTCCTTGTGATGGCTTGTGCTATGTTTTTTAAACACTTACCAACGCAAAACCAAGAACTGTATTTTAACGGAATTCAAGCAGCAACGGAATCCAATATTTCAGAAAAAAATCTTTTAAAAAACGACAGAATTGCAAAAATAAACGGTCAAGATATCAATTCACTATACCAGCTTCAATTTTTCGCAAAAAAATCAAAATTATTTGATGATTATGCACAAAATGATTTAATTGAAAAAAATCTCATAGAATTAAAAAAAATAAATCCAAATTTAGGTGAAACAATAGCAAAAGATACTATTGTATATCTACCAAAAGCAACTGCAGAAAATAAACTGCAAGTTAACAAAAAAATTCTAAAAGGATTAGAAAAATACAAACCTGATGGCAAAAAACTATCTGATAATCAAATCTTATTAAGAGATGAAATCTACAGCAAAAAAACATTCAAGACAACAACTCAAACTACTTTATCAGATATTGCAATTGCATTGTCTGACACATACAAACCAATATCTATTACAGTAATTAGAGATAATAAAGAAATAACTTTTGATGACATCGTAGTATCAGGAAAAATAGGACAGCTTGGTATAAGTGTGCTTGTTAAAGATATAACAATAAAAACCACAACACCAAAAACAATTGTCACAGGTTCAATCAAATATTGTTATATGACAACAAAAACAATGCTTGTTGGTTTGTGGCAATTAATTACAGGAAAAATAGATGCAAGCGAAATGCATGGAGTTATTGCAGTTGTTAAAATAGGTGGAGATATAATAGCATCAAAAGGTATTTTAAACGGACTGTTATTAACTGCAATGATAAGTTTGAATTTGGCTATTATGAATTTTTTACCTATTCCTGCTCTTGATGGCGGTCATGTGATGTTTTTGCTTATCGAACAAATTACAGGCAAAAAGCCGAGCAAAGAACTCAGCGATAAAATCACAAATATATTCTTTGCTCTATTGATTGTTCTAATGATAGCAATTTGTTACAACGATATTTTTGCATTAATTACAAAAAAGTTTTAATATAGATATTCTTTCAAATGTTGGACTGAAGTTGCTTTTCTAAGTTTCTTCAGTCCTTCCAGTTCAATTTGTCTTATTCTTTCTTTAGAAAAACCCAAAATCTTTCCCAATTCCTCAAGAGTCATTGTTTTTCTGTTTTCCAGACCAAATCTGTTTAATATAATAAATCTTTCTCTATCTGATAAAATATCCAAGGATTTGTATATATCTTTTTTAAAGTCTATATTTTGTGCAACTTCATGGGGGCTGTTTTGCATAGTATCAGCAATATAATCTTCCAGCGACAAATCCTGTGCAACAGGAGTTTCAAAACTCACAGGTTCTTTCATAATAGAATTTTTTATTATCTTTACATTCTTAACAGAAATATTTAGATATTTTGCAATTTGTTCATCACTGGGTTCATGCCCCAAATCTACACTCAGTTTTACAATTGCTTTTTTGAGATTTCTGATTTTATCTCCCATATGCACAGGTATTCTAATTAAGCGTGACTGATTGGCAATCGCTCTGATTATTGTTTGTTTAATCCACCAAGTCGCATAAGTAGAAAACTTAAATCCTTTTTTATAGTCGAACCTTTCCGCTGCTTTTATTAACCCCAAAGACCCTTCTTGCACCAAATCCATAAACAAAATTCCTTGACCTGTGTATTTTTTTGCAATAGAAATAACAAGCCTCAAATTCGATTGAATAAGTTTCTTTTTTGCAATTTGTGACTGCTTTTTATCCCCTTCTTTGATAGTTTTTCCAATAGAAATTTCGTCTTCTTTTTTTAGTAGTTTTATTTTGCTAACATCTTTTAAATACATTTGCAAAATTTCATCTTTATCGACTATAATATTAAAGGTTTTGATATCACTATCGTCATTATCCTTTAAAAAATTGTCACCTATAGAACAACCACTTAACAAATTCAACTCTGTATTCATATTTTATTCCTCAACCAGCTAGTACATTAAAAGACGAATTTTTAAAAATTTAGTTCCATTGCCCAACTGGGGAATAGAAAAATTATCCAACAGGATAATTAACTAATAACACATTACAAGCTAGTATTAATCCATATACAAATTCAAATGAAAGGATTTAAGATGAGTCAACAAACAGCAAGCAAAACAAAAGACGTAAGAGTTATTATTGTAGAAGATTACAAATTAACCAGAGTGGGACTGCGTTATGCATTAAACGAAATAGATAACATAACTGTAGTCGGCGAAGCACAAAATGCTGAAGTTGGACTCGACCTGATAAAAAAAGAGCAACCGGATGTTGTACTGATGGATTTAGGTTTGCCGGGGATGAACGGTCTAGAAGCAACAAGCAAAGTAAAAGACATCTCTCCAAATACAAAAATCGTAATTTTAACTTCTCATGATAGAGAAGAAGAGGTAGTTGCTTCTCTGGGTTCAGGTGCAAGTGGTTATTGTCTAAAAGATATTGACCCGTTCACTTTGTCAAATGTAATAAAAAACGTAGCAAAGGGTGCTTGTTGGATAGATTCTAACGTAGCTCATCTTGCTCTAAAATTATTCCCAAAACCGGAAAGCACAGAAATCGTCGGAGGCAATGGTTCTGCTGATGTAAAAACAAAACTCACAGAAAGAGAAAACGAGGTTTTGAAGCTTTTGGTACAAGGAAAATCAAATACAGAAATAGCAGCAGAACTCATTGTTTCTGTACATACTGCAAAAGCCCATGTGTGCTCGATTTTGCAGAAATTATGCGTAGATGATAGAGTACAAGCAGCAGTCAAAGCGATAAAAGAGGGGCTTGTTTCTGTATAATATTTTCAAAAAATACTTAAAACTCAAAAAGAGGTTAGAATATCTAGCCTCTTTTGTTAATTAAAAAGAATAGACATTATTGTTTGATAGCTTATAATAGTTGTATAATATAATTGTGACATAAAGGAGGAAATATGAGTAATAAAGAAGAAAATATACTTGATAAAAATACAAGTAACAATCCTTTTAATGAAGAAATCCAACAAGAAAATGAAAATATAGAAGAAGTCCAAAATTCAACAGAAGAAATTGAAGATAAGGCTAAAGAAAACACAGAAGAAAATACACAAGAAGAAACAAACAACCTTCAAGAACAACTGGATGAACTAAACAACAAATATATCCGTCTTGCTGCTGATTTTGACAATTTCAGAAAAAGGACGCAAGCAGAAAAAGAAGAATTAGCTCAATATACAACAGTAAAAGTCTTAAAACAGCTAACAAGCGTTTTGGATACTTTTGACAGAGCACAAGAACATCTAAAAGACATTGAAGAATGTCAAACCGTAAAAGAAGGCTATGAAGTCGCATACAAACAATTAGTTGAAGCACTAAAAAAAGTGGGTCTAGAAGAAATGGATGCACTAGGCAAAACATTTGACCCAAACGAACATGAAGCCGTAACGCAAATTCCAACAAACGATTATGAGCCTGATAGCATCGCTGTCGTTATGCAAAAAGGCTACAAAATGGACAAAAAAGTTGTTAGACCGGCACTTGTTGGTGTTGCTGTCAAAAAAGAAGACTAAGGAAGCATTAAGGAAAGATGAACAACACAATGGATTATTATGAAATATTAGGGGTAGATAGAAATGCCTCTAAAGAAGATATAAAAAAAGCATTCAGACAAAAAGCACGTCAATACCACCCTGATGTAAACAAAGCCCCTGATGCTGCAGATAGATTCAAAGAAGTCGGAAAAGCATACGAAACGCTATCTGATGACAACAAAAGAGAAATATACGATAGATACGGAGAAGATGGTCTATCTAATGCCGGCTTTAATCCAAATTCGTTCAATATGGGTGATATTGATTTGTCGGATATATTTTCTTCATTCTTTGGTGGAGGCTTTGGCGGTTTTTCATCAGGTTATTCAGATGATCCAAATAGACCCGTTCAAGGAGAAGACCTAAGATACGACATAGAACTTGATTTTTTAGAAGCATGTTTCGGTTTAGAAAAGGAAATCAAAATCAGACACTTAGAGCCCTGTGAAAGCTGTAATTCTACAGGCATGGATAAAAACGCAACAGATACAGTATGTCCTGTTTGTCATGGTCATGGAAGAATACAACAAAGCAAACAAACGATTTTAGGCTCGTTTACATCTGTTACAACATGTCCTAATTGCAGAGGTACAGGAAAAAATCCAAAAGCATATTGCAAAGTTTGTAACGGCGTAGGTGCTATTGAAAAAGAAAAGAAAATAACAATAAAAATCCCCCACGGAGTGGAAAATGGCTCTAAAATGCGTGTTGCAAACGAAGGTAACTGTGGCAGAAACAAAGGAAGAAATGGGGATTTGTATATTGTTATCCATACAAAACCTTCAAAAGACTTTGAACGCAGCGGTTTTGATATATTTACCAATCTTACGATTTCTGTTCCACAAGCAGTTTTGGGCGATACAATAGAAATAAAAACTATCCATGGAACAAGTACTGTTTCTATTCCACAAGGCATACAAAATGGGGATAAAATCACCCTAAAAGGTATGGGAGTGCCGTATTTAGGAAGCACTAGTCAAAAAGGAAATCACTATGTAACAATTCAAGTTGCTATTCCAAAAAAACTATCGCAAAACGAAGAAAAACTATACAAAGAATTGTTTATACAATCAAAAAAACAAGAAAAAGACAGTATTCTTGAAAAAATGAAATCAGCTTTAGGCAAATAAATTAGGAGAATGGATGAATTATAAAAAAATACTTACGTTATTTTTGTTTGTTTTGTTGTTTGGCTTTAACAATATGGCTAATGCAAGCAAACTTCCAAACGATGTATGGAATTATGTAAAAACAAACCTATCAGAGGCACAACAAAGATTTGATAGCGTAATTACATTGAAAAATGATGTGATGTATATTCCTCTTACGCCTCCTACTGTGACTTCTGTTGACAATATTCAAATAGAATACACTTATCCCGAAAATCAAACTTTCAAGAATTATCCGGAAGTGGTTTTATTAAACAACGGGTACTCATTTTTAAAAGTAACAAAAGATTCTGATGGCAATTATACTTTAACAAAAAAAGATGATTTGCCTCTAAAAGTTCGTCTTGGCATAATGCCACAAGACATGCTTACTCCTATTGGACTAAAAATGCCTGAAAGTCTAAAATTGACTCTTGGGGATTTGTTGATACCGACAAAAGAAGAAAAAGCTCTAGCTTATAGAGATACAAATATTCAAAAAGAAAAAAATCCCTACACGCCAACGGTAGCTCATAATGAATTTATCCAAACAGCAGAATTTAGAAACAAAAAAGTATTAATCAACCCAAGAAATTCAAAATTTTTTGAAGTTTACAATGAAACCTCAAAAAAACCTCTTTACGAATTAAAACTATCATCAATGCCATTAAAGGTTCTTGTGAGCGAAAAAACAAATGTCGCTTTGGTTTTGTATTGGAGCGGAAAAGAAGTTGAGATTATAGATTTAAAAGACGAAAATTCAATAGCGAAAATTGAACTTGATTCTAATGCAACAGATGTTGTACTGAATCAAAAAGATAATATTGCATACGTCACATCGCAAAACGCCAACAAAATTTATTGCATTGATTTAAATTCTATGCAGCTGACTAAAGTAATAAAATTAGAACAAAAACCATCAAAAATCAGCTACAGCGAGGTTGATGATTCTATTTCTTTTTATGATGAATTTTCATCCAAAGTATATAATGTAACAAAAAATCAAGATGATTTTATAGTTCAACCAATGGGAAATGTGAATAATTTGTCAAAAATATTGTCTGACGTTGCAAATATTTATGCAATATCCAGAACCGATAACCAAATATATGTCTTTGACAAAGCTCAATCAAAATTAATAAACACTGTAGAATTAGACAAAAAACCAACAGATGCTGTTCTATATCAAACTAAATTGTTTATTATTTGTTCAAAAGAAGGATACATAAATGTCTATGACACCATCGAAAATAAAATCATTTCAAGAGAACAAATATCAAAAGACGGCTTTTATTCAAAACTCACTCTTATACCAAATGAAAAAAACATTTTAATAACAGGTATAAATTCAAAAAATTACTTAATTTATGATATCGATAAAATGAAACTAAGCAAAAGTCAAACTTCATACATTGATATTTCAAACATAATTATACTGGACAAAGACCAAAGGCTATAAATGGAAACATTAACAGATATTCAAAAACTAAAAAAACCGTATTTTGATTCAATAACGGAAAATATTTTATCAGAACTGGAGAAAACACAAAAAGATTTCTGGAATTTGGATAGAGAATGTGCGAATTTTCTAAACACATTAATCCAGATTCACAATTCAAAAAATGTACTTGAAATAGGTACATCGAATGGTTATAGCGGAATTTGGATTTTAAAAGCACTCGAAAAAACTAATGGAAGTTTTACAACAATAGAATTTTGGGAAAAAAGACAATCACAAGCAAGAAATAATTTTAAAATTTGCTGTCCAAATTCAAAACCAAAAGCAAAAATAGGTTCTGCAATTGTTGTTTTAGAAGATTTAGAAGAAGAAATCAATAAAAACAAAGCTGAAAAGTTTGATTTCGTTTTTATTGATGCAAACAAAAAAGAATACATAGAATATTTTAAAATAATTGACAAGATAACAACAAACAATGCGGTAATACTAGCGGACAACATTCTGTCACATTATGAAAAAGTTGAAAATTATGTTCAAGAACTATTCAACAACCCTAACTATCAATCACAAATTATTGATATAGGTGCTGGTATGATGCTATCGAAAAAAATATTGTAAGGAGAAATAATGAATACTACCATAAATACAAAAGCATTCGGCAAAAACGATATCAGGGGAATTTTTCCAACAGAAGTTAGTCCAAAAATTTTCTATACAGCAGCAAAAGCTTATGTTGCTTTTGTCTTAAATGAACTAGAAAAAAACAACCAAAAAACTTCTTCAAAAGATTTGTTATTTACGGTATGTATGGACGCAAGACTTCATTCTCCTGAATTGAAAAATGCAGTAATACAAGGTATTACATCAACAGGTGCAAATATCTTGGATTTGGGACTAGCACCTACTCCTTTGGGGTATTATAGCGAATATGCTAAAATTCCAACCGAAATTACGCAAAACAAAAAAGTCAAAGGTGCGCTAATCGTAACTGCGTCGCACAATCCAAAAGAATATAATGGACTGAAAATGACATTCAATCGCCAATCTCTAGGCGAATCCCAAATTAAAGAAATCAAAAGACTGGCTGAAGAAATTGCAGTAAATGATACTTTGTATAGGCAAGTAATAACAGGATTCACTAAAAAATACGATATTATAACTTCTTATCAAGACAAGCTATATGATATGTTTGGAAAAATCGGAAAATACGGAGACAAAAAGATAAAAGTTGTTGTAGATAGTGCAAATGCCACAGGCGGTATTGTTGCACCACAGCTTTACAGAGATTTAGGCTGCGAAGTTGTTGAATTGTATTCAGAACCTGACGGAAATTTTCCAAATCACCACCCAAATCCATCAGATCTAAAGACTCTAGATGATATAAGAAAGAAAATAATAGAAGAAAAAGCTGATTTCGGTATAGCTTTTGATGGAGACGCAGATAGAATCGGTGCAATAGACGAAGATGGCACACCATTAACGGGTGACAAATTGCTATTGATTTATGCAAAAGATTTAATAGAAACGCTGAAAGTCCATGGTGAAAAACCAACAATAGTGTCTGAAGTAAAATGTTCACAGGTATTATATGACACAATCAACAATATGGGTGGAAATGCCGTCATGACAAAAACGGGTCATGGTTATATAAAATCAAAAATGAAAGAAACAGAAGCACTTCTTGCCGGAGAAATGTCCGGGCATACTTTTTTTAAAGATAGATATTATGGATACGATGATGCAATATATGCAGGTTGCAGACTAATTGAAATAGTTGCAAAGAACAAAATCAAAAACCCAAACTTTAAATTAACCGAATTAATCGAGGATTTTAAAAAGGTTTATTTATCTGATGAATATCGTCTAAAATGTCCAAATGACTATAAAAAAGCAGTTTTAGAAGAACTAAAATCAATAGTTTGCGAAGATTTATTTAATTCCAAAATCAAAGAAATAATCACAATAGATGGAATGCGAATAATTTTTGACGATGGTTTTGCACTAATTCGTCAAAGCAACACAGAACCTGTCTTTACATTAAGATTTGAAGCAAAGACAAAAGAAAAATGCGAACACTATGCAAAAACACTTGTAGAAACAGTAAACAAACTTGTTGAAAAAATTTCTTCTACAAAAGTATAATGTTTTATAGTGCAAAAATCCAAGAAAAAAATATATCTTTACTGATATAATGGCAATATGAAAATTACAAAAATAATATTTATACTTGCAATATTTGCTTTTAACATACACCTGACTTCGTTTGCAGGTGATGAAGTCACGAATCAAATTTCTAGAATTGAAGAAAATATTTGGGGTTTTAACTATGCAAAAAACGAAACACCTCAACGATTGTCAAGAATTGAGAGCAATATTTTTGGAACAACAAATTCAAAACAATCTATAGAAAATAGGATTAAAAAAATTAATGAAGCACTAGGTATAGAAAGCTGGGAAGACAGCAAAAAAGAAGCCTACGAAATAGACAAAACAGAAATTAGCGGAATTAACTATCCACAAATAGATAAACTAGAATATCAAATGTTTTCAACCACATACGAAAAAGAAAACATCTATAAAAGGCTGGAAAGACTAGAAAAGAAAATATTTGGCTCAACTCAAGACGGCAGTTTGGCTTCTAGAACTGATAGATTAAAAGGATATATAAAAGAAGATAAAGTTGCCCAAAATCCAAATTACTACACACAACAACCATATTCCCCAACAACCGAAATCGAACAATATATGGGTACACAAAACAAATATGAAAATTCAGATATACATATACAATTAGCAGGACTTGAGACAATATTGTTTTCAAAAACGTACTCTCACGACCCTGTTGGTTTGAGATTAAACAGATTAGAAAGAAAAATATTTCAAAGAGATTTTTCATCTGATGACGATTATTTGAGATTGCAAAGATTACAAGCCGCAGCCAATGCTCAACAAACGGCAAAATTGTACGAAGCAAACAAAATCCAAAAGTACACATCGACCGGTTTACAGATAGGTTCTATCATACTAATGATCTTAGCCTTAATTTTATAAACAAAAATAGCGATTTTCATCACAATATCTTGAATTTTTTATAAAATGTGCTATAATTGTAGTATGAGGTAGCACTATGTCATTTGATTTTGATACAAACATGAATTTATCTAGCGTACAAGCAAGCCACAAAACCACAGATGGCGGCGGGGGAAATACCGGTTATTTTCAAAGAAATAACTCTGAAGAAAGCGAAGAAACAACTTTTCATTTTAAAAATGAAAACGAATTTGACAGTTTTGATTCAATCGCCAAAATAGAAAATGAAGAAACAGACGAAGAAGATTTAATTGAAAAAATCAAAAAATTCTTCAGTGAATTTGTAAATAAAATAAAGAAATTATTTAATTCAAAACATTAAAAACCGCTTTTTATATTCAAAGCGGTTTTTAAATATATAATTATTTAATTTTTATTAGCCAAGAGCTTCGATTATCGCTTTTGCAGCACGTTTTCCCGCCCCCATTGCATTAATTGCAGTAGATGGACCCAAAGGAGCAACGTCACCACCAGCATACACTGATTTTACTGAAGTTTCACCCTTGTCATTGATTACAATATAGCCTTTGTTATCTGTATCAAGTTCAATATGCTCATTTTCAGCACTTCTTTGAATAATTGGATTTGGACCTGTACCTAGCGAAACAATTACACTATCCAATGGAATATCAACAAACTTACCCGTGCCTACAGGTTTTTGACGACCGGAAGCATCAGGTTCACCCAATTCCATAAGCTCAAATTTCATTGATTTTACCCAACCATCTTCACCGATAATTTCTACAGGAGCATGAAGAAATTTAAATTCAATTCCTTCTTCTTTGGCATGACGAATTTCTTCCAATCTTGCAGGTAATTCTTTTTCAGTTCTACGATAGCAGATGTAGACATTTTCATAGCCGACTCTAACAGCAGTTCTTGCTGCATCCATTGCTACATTTCCGCCGCCAATAATTGCAGTTGATTTTGCTACTTTCAATGGTGTTGGAGTATCAGGGCTATTTGCATGCATCAAATTAACTCTTGTTAAAAACTCATTTGCAGAATAGACACCATTTAAGTTTTCACCTTTTATGTGCATCATTTTAGGAAGTCCAGCACCTGAACAAATAAATATAGCATCATATCCATCTTCTTGAAGTTGTTTTATTGTGATTGATTTTCCAATAATGACATTTTTGAAAAATTTCACACCCATTTCCATAAGTGCTTTTATTTCTCTATCTAAAACAGTTCTTGGAAGCCTAAAAGGAGGAATACCATATCTCAAAACACCACCAAATTCATGAAGTGCTTCAAAAATAGAAACTTCAAATCCTGCATTTCTTAAATCAGCTGCAGCGGACATACCAGCACATCCGGATCCAACGATTGCAACTTTTTTGCCATTTGGTTTAATTTCTTGTTTTTTGGCAGAAGTATTGTCACCAACATATCTTTCTAATGCACCAATTGCAACACTTTGACCTTTTATACCCAAAATGCAATTTCCTTCGCATTGTTTTTCTTGAGGACAAACTCTTCCACAAACAGAAGGAAGCATAGAAGATTGTCTAATAACATCACCTGCTGTTTCCAGATCATTTTCTTTAATAGCTTTTATAAAGTTTGGAATATCAATAGAAACAGGACAGCCTTGTTTACATCTTGCATTTTTACAAGACAAACAACGAGAAGCCTCAAGAGCAGCTTGCTCTTTTGTAAAATTTTCTTCTACAGCATCGAAATTTTTTCTTCTTTCAAATCTATCTTGTTCTTTTTGTCTTTGTCTTTCAACTTTTTCAGCCATAATATAGTAAGCTCCTATAAAAAATATCTTTAGTATAATTTTATTGTATAATAAAAATACTAAAGAGGTAAAATTGTGACAAAAATTAAACTTTGGATATCCGATATAGACGGAACAATAATGAACTATGATGGTTCTTTTACTCAAGAAATGAAAAATTTAATAACCAAAATAAATTCGTCGAATGTAAAATTCGTCTTGGCGACAGGCAGAATGTTTGATGGTGCTTATCATGAAGCAAAAAAATTCAACATCAAGACTCCTCTTGTTTGTTATCAAGGAGCAATTGTAAGAACAGATAAAGAAGTCTTGTGGCAAAGTTTACTTGATAATAAAATTGCAAAAGAAATAATAAAATATTTCAAAGAAAAAAACATCCACACCCACGTTTATAACAATGATGTTTTATATGTAGATGATGACAATAAAGAGCTTATGCACTCATACTGTAACGGCAGAGGCACTAATTATACAGTTGTTGATTCTTTATTGGATATTGAACTTTGTTCTGTACCAAAAATTCTTGCAGTTATAGAAGATAAGGTTCAAATGGAAGAAATAAAAAACGAACTTAGACAAAAATACAAGGGAAAATTGACAATAGTACAAAGCTCGCCTATTTATTTAGAAATTAATAACATAAACGCTTCAAAAGGCTATGCATTAACTTTTTTAAAGAAATATTGGAATATAAAAACCGAAGAAATTCTTGCTTCCGGTGATCAAGACAACGATATTGAACTATTGAAAAATGCAGGAATAAAAGTTTGCGTCGGAAATAACAGTAAAAAATTGGCAGAAATATCAGATTACAAATGCAAAAATGTAGATAGTAACGAACTTGTTGAATTGGTGGAAAAGTTTTTATGATGAGAATAGGTATAGGATATGATATACACAAACTAAGCGAAAACAGGGATTTAATTCTGGGTGGAGTAAATATCCCATTTGAACTCGGTTTACTGGGGCATAGCGACGCAGATGTACTAATCCATGCAATAATTGATGCAATTCTTGGCTCAATTGCGTCGAGAGATATTGGTTATCATTTTCCTGACACAGATGAAAAATACAAAAATGCCGATAGTTTAATGTTATTAAAAGAAACAATCAAACTTCTAAATAAAGCTGGCTACAAAATTGTAAACATAGATAGCAACATAATCTGTCAAAAACCAAAATTAAAAAATTATATAGAACAAATGAGAGAAAATATAGCAAAAGCATGTGATATTGAAATTAATCAAGTTTCAATAAAAGCAAAAACCAACGAAGAACAAGACTCCGTTGGCAATTTGCTTTCTATAGTTTCAAATGCAGTTGTATTAGTAGAAAATTAATCTCAACAACTATTCTTGAGATATATCTACATTTACACCGCCATTATAATTTGCTGCAGTAGTGTTTTTATTTCTATCACTACTACTTTTATCAACAAAACCTGATACATCCATTATTGTTTTTTGATAATCACCCCAAGCATTTAGATTGTCCATACCATCTTTTTTACCTTCATTAGACAAAGCTGAAGCGTTAGTCTGAATTTCAGATTTTGAAACTTTACTTTTTTTAGAAACTTCATCCAGTGCAGCTTTGTAGCAAGTTTTTGCAGTATCTTTATCGATTTTGTATGTAGACATCAATCTATCTACAACAGCACCTTCCGATAAACCAGCAGGAAAAACTTTTACCAAAGTATCAACGATGCTTTCTGTTGAATTTACAACCTCATCGTTACCTACCATACTTTTAGAATTTTTTGCCGTTTCTACAGTAAGTTTTGTATCTTTAAATTCCGTTAAACTTGCACTAGAAGTAGTGGTGTTAGTTTCAGTCATAATATTTTACTCCTTATTTGAATGATTTATAGCTATATACACTATTCCACGAGCAAATAAAAAAATAACATATTATAAAATTTATATTTCAGTTATAGAAATACTATGCACTCCGGCATTTCTTGCGGTATCCATAAGTCTAACAACAGCTTCATGCGTAGAATCTCCATTTGCTTCTATCATAAGCCCATCTTTGTATTCTTTGGATTTTTCTTTTAGAACCGCAAGTAAATTATCACTCGAAACTTCTTCATTATCTAAAATATATTTGTTATCTTGGGTAACTTGTATAGAAATTATTTTTGTTTCGTTATTTTGCGTATTTTCTTCGACATATTCAGGTATCGCAAGCGACAAACCTTGTTGATCCAAAATCGGTGCAATTACCATCATTATTATCAACAAAACAAGAAAAATATCAGTCAATGGAGTAATATTTATTTCATTAAAAGTTTGTCTTTTCATCAACCATCTACCTCGTTTTTGTTTTTATCAATCAGTTCTTTTTGTTGCTTTTTAGACAAAGGCTCACCTGCAACAACCATTTTTTCAAATCCTGCATTTTGAGCAGATTTCATGACTTTCATAATTTGAGAACTCTTGATTGATTTGTCTGCACGAACAACAAGTTCTTTTTTATCAACTGAATTCAAAACAGCTACCAAATTGTTCTCCAAATCCGAATCAAAAACTTTCTTTTCGTTTACAAAAAATTGGTTGTCTTTTGTAATAGAAACTGTAGCCTTTTCTTGTTCAATTGCTAACCCTGAATTTATTTCAGGCATTTTTATGTTATTGTCTATAGATTGGAAACTTGGTGCAATTACCATCATTATTATCAACAAAACAAGAAAAATATCAGTCAATGGAGTAATATTTATTTCATTAAAAGTCTTTTTTCTGCCATTTTCATCAGTTGTGTAATTCATAATTTTTCCTAAATTTATAATGCAATTGAATTGTTTTGGTTAACATTAACTTCTTCGTCAGAATCAATAAAGCTCAAAAATACGAGTTTTATTAATTTGAAATCTGATTCAAAACCGGCAACAACAGTTTGGAAATAGTTAAATAATATTACTGCTATAATTGCAACACCCAAACCTAATGCCGTTGCAATAAGGGCAGATGCAATACCGGATGCAACTGCAGCTGATTGATTGCCTTGTGTAGCCAAATCTTGGAATGTGTATAATATACGAACAACAGTACCAAATAAGCCCAAAAATGGAGCAACACCACCTATTGTACCCAAAATAGTCAAATGTCTTTCCAGTTTTCTTGTAGCAAGAGAAGAAGAAATATCGTATGCCCTAGAAAATCCTGCTTTTTGCTCAGTATAAATTCTAAGAGCTTCATCAACCATTTCAGATATAATACCGCCTAATTGAACAGAAAGTCTTTGTGCAGCACCAATATTGTTTTTCATAAGAGTTTTTTGCAAATTTGGAATAAACTCTTGGATATTTCTTTCATTTTTTTTGTAATAAATAAATCTATTAATAGCTGCCCATACAACCAAAATCGAACATACAAAAATAGGAAGCAAAACAACCCAGTCTTGAATTATCGCATTTACTATTAAATTCATTTCTTTATCCTCATTTCTTCTTATCTTAAAACGCTATTTAATACATTGTAATCAAAAGTAAATTCAATAGGTACCGAAGTTCCTTTAAATTCAGGCGGCAAAGGTCTGAAAGGTGCAGTAGATTCAATTGCTTTTAGTGCAGCTTGATCAGCTAAAGGAACGCCTGACGATCTTGTAATTTTCTTTGACAAAAGTCTGCCATCACGTGCAATAGTAAAAGTAATTACAACACGTTTTGAACTATCGCCTTTTGGAGGGAACCAGTTTCTTTTGATTCTTTGTTCCAAATCTCTCATATAAGGACCCCAATTTGGTTGACGAATTGCATCAATACCTGGAGTACCATTTGGATTTCCAGGACCCGGATTGTTACCGGAACCTAAACCACCACCTGAACCACGAGTACTATAGCTACCAGCACCCGAGCCACCTGTTCTGCCACCAGCTGAAGTAGTTCCACCACCGCTAGATGTAAATTTTGGTGCAGGAGTACCCGAAGACGAACCCGTTCTGCCTCCGCCAGCTGTTGCCGAGCCGCCTTGTGGTCTATAAGTATTGCCGACAGGAGCTTTAGAAGGAGCAACAGGCACTGTAAACGGACTTTTTGGTGCAGTTGCAAGTTTTGGAGCTTGCGGTGCTTGAGTTTGTGGTCTAGCTGCAGGCTTTAGGCTTGGTTTTGCAATATTTGGAGCTGAAACAGGTGCAGGTTTTTTAACAGAAGGTGTTTGCGGCGCAGTCTGTACAGGTTTTTGCACTGGCTTTTGCGTTGGTTTTTGTACAGTTGGTTTTTGAACACTAGGTTTTTGCTGCGGTTTAACTATATTTTGGAGCTGTTTCATTGGAGAAACTTTGGGAGCTGAAGGGGTTTTTTTCGGCTGTTTTTTTGCAGGCGAAGTTCTGCCCGGATCTGATATAGCTCTTTTTGGGTCATGTTTTCCACCGGCTCTAGAATTTCTATCTGAACGAATCTTTGTATTTTTGTTTATAGGAGGTTTTTCTTCATTTTGAACAAGCTTAAATTCCAAATCTCTCGTTGGGGGAGTAGGTTTTGGAAGCTTTGAAAATACAAAAACTTGCATTGAAAAAGCAATTAAAATCAGTAAAATGTGAGCAAGAATAGATAATGAAAAACCTTTCAAAGGTGAAATTTCATCATCACTAATGAAATAGTTAGGCAGCCTTCTTTGAATAGTACCTTCATCTATTATATCATTTTGAATATCTAGTTTGTTTCTAATGTGTGTCATAGTTTTATATTATAAATTATTTCTTAATAGTTATATTTTTAAATTAGCCATTTAGGTAATTATTTATTGTGCCGTAAACGTTATTGGTTGAATAAAGTAAAGATTAACCAAACTATTTGCAGGAATCAAAACAGGCTCTCCTTTATCTGCAGTTCTTTTTAAAAGTCCGGCTCCTGCGCCCAATGCTGTTCCATATATTGCACCTTTTCCGACCGAACCACCGGCTAATGCACCCATTGCAGTACCGAGTACAGCACCAGCGCCTGCACCGACAACTGTGTCTTTTGCATATTCTTTTGCAGAATCCATAGCAGCACCGCCTTTTAGCATACCGCTTAAATCAGTTGTTGCAATAATAGCATTTACAGGAATTGTGTTTCCATAAGGTGTAGAAATAGTAGTAAATCTAACCAATGTTTTTGCATTTCTGTTACCAAGACCTGCTTTTTGGTTGCTTACGATACTTCCATATATTGTACTGCCTACAGGAGCAATTACTTGATTGTTGTATACAAAATCATTTTTTAATATAACACTAACGCTCTGCCCAACAATCGCACTTTCGGAAGAAATCTGTTGAGAAAGCACTCCTTGACATGTTACACCTGCAGGAACATAGACGGCATGCCCTTGTAGGTTTGAATTCTGATAACCATAGTTAACATCATAACCAAAGCTTGATTGATTGTTGGAATAATCAAAATTCCCTGCCGCAAAAGACATTGTAGAAAAAATACTTAGAATAGATAGTATAGAAAATATTTTTTTCATAAGTCTTATCCCCCATAAAAGTCTAAAGACATTTTAGCACAAGAAAACTTATTAACACAACAACTTCATATTTTTTAATTTAAATAATAATCTTCATCAAGTTGAACAAAAATATTATCAAATGAATCTACTCTCACATGCTGCCCATATTCCCATTCTCCGCTGGGAACATAACGATAAGTGCCGCCCCAAATATTTCCGTATACTTTTTTTGGAAAAAAAGATTTATTATAAGAAGCAGGATTTGTTAAATTACCACCTAAAACATCAGAGTTGGAAAAAATTATTCTACCGTCTATAACTTCTTTTTCGCCAGTCGTTTTGAATATTCCGTCGATTTTTATGCTCAAAGCTGCATTTACACCCATAACAGGCATTTTTAACATGCTTACATAACCACGAAAAATATCACCTTTTCTAATTGCTTTTTTTTCTAAAACCCAGACATCACAAGGAGCGATAAAATACACAATAGAACCTTCTTCAATATTTTTTGTTGTAATAGGTTCTTTTGCGACAACTTTTATTAAAGTTCCTTTTTGTAAATATGGAGAATATGCAAAAGAACAAGAGAAATTTATAATAAATGTTAAAATTATTAATAATATTTTTTTTACCATAACTCAATATTAATTGTTTTTTTAAAGATTTCAACAATTTTTTATATGAAGTTTTAGCCTTTTATTTGAAAAAAAATTATAATATGAAATATGCTGACAAAACTACAACAATTTTTGCAAAAAATAAATATGAAAAAACTTAAAAAAATAGCCCTTATTGCTATTCCTATTGTTTTTGTGCTGATTTTTACTATTTTTTTTGTTATTAAAAAAATGTCTTACTCTTTAATTGAGAACAATTTGAGCGATTTTTTGGGAGTAAAAATTGAATTGCATAATCCAAAAACAATAATCAGCCCCAGACTGGATTTAAAAACCGAAATTGAAACGCTAAATATATACGATAAAACAAAGACCAAGAAATTTTCTTCAACAAAAAATCTAACTGTTGAAGTAAAGATACCCGCATTAATTTTCAAAAAAATAAACATAAAAAAAATAAAAGCGGACGATGTGCAATTTTATATAACAAAAGATGCAAAAGGTGAATTTGATATTTTAAAATCGCTCAATATCGAAAACATTAAAAAATTAAATTTAAAAAACTGCACACTAACACGCCTAAATTCTAATATTAATAACATAAACATAGTTTTTTCAAACGAAAATAAAACAAGCGATATTACGAAAATAAATCTAAAAAATTCAGAAATTTTTTATTCAAAAAGAAACAAAAAATTCATACTCAAACAAACAGGAAAAATAGATACACTGCTATCAAATATAAAAAGCTCTTCTGATATTTTTGTAAACATTGATACAAAATTGCCAATAGAAGACAAAAATGATAGCGACTCAAAATTTGAAATAAAAATAGACAATATGAATTTAGAGCTTTTGAATGATATTGCAAAAAAATACATTTCAAAAGAAATAGAAAACATATCAGGGATAGCAAATTTAACCGTAGAAAAAACGCAAAATCACAGTGGACAAAAACTTTTGCTTACAATAAACAATCCAAAAATGATTCTTGCAAGCAAGAAAATAATTTCTCCATACAAAAAAATTCAATTGGAAACTCTATTCAATATCAACAAAGACACCCTAAAAATTGACGATTTAAAACTTGTTTCAAATGAATTGAGCATTTATTCAAAAGGTGAAATTTCGAAGCTATTTTCTAAAAATCCGCAAATAAACCTTGAGACAAAGATTTCTAATACTCAATTGAACAATTTTACATATCTGATTCCGGACAATTTAATACCATATCGACCACAAGGTATCCCAACGCTAAAACACAGCAATTTCTTTGCAACTTTGGATGGCGATATAAAACTAAAACTTTTTCCATTGGATATCACAGGTACTCTGAAAGCATCTGATATTCATATTCCCAATTTTCCAAAACCAAGCAGGAGAAACGATGTAAGTGCAATTTTTATGAAAGACAAAATGCATATTTATACAAGAATCTATACTCCACAAGACGAATATGTAACAATAGATGGGATTTCAAATCTGGATAATTCACTATCCGGAAAATACAATGTAAAATCAACATCAAAAATTGACTTGTCTTTTGCAAAAATGTATCTTGTTCCAATTCAACAGATAATTGGTTTTAATATAGGTCCGGTGCCTATTATGGATATTAAAGGAACAGGAAATATAAACATTAAAACAAATGGTACAATATTTGATGCACAGATTTTTGGTACGTTCAATGCCCAAAATGCTTCTGCAAAAATAGAAGGTTTAAAAGCAAATTTAACAAACGGGGATTGTAAACTTGTATTTGATAATAGAAATTTAATTTTTAAAGAGATAAAAGGGAAACTCGACGGCTCAGACTTCCTTTTGACCGGAATAGGCAACACAAAAGGCGAAGTTGATCTAAAAGCAACAATAAAAAATATCGCAACATCGAAGTTAATAGACATCTTTAGCAATAGTACAGTATCCACTAAATACAAATATTTGGTTAAAAAAATAGCAGCAACATCAGGAAAAGCTGACGCACAGATTAACCTAAAAGGTACAATCAAAGATTATGAAACAGAATATCTGTTAAATGATTTGGGATTGAATGGTTTTGTAGAACTAAAAAATAACAAAATCGTGTTGACAGACAAGCTAAAAATTCAAAATGTTAACGCAAAATTGGATTTTGGCGAAAATCAAAATGCCATTATGGATTTTGCAATTGGCAAATCAAAAATAAATCTAAAACTCACAAGCAATACAAAACTTGATAAAATTTCAAAAAAAGAACCTTTGGATATAAAATGCAAAATTTCTTCCGAAGAATTTAATTCGCAAGATTTATTAGAAACAATAATAAATTCAAATTTGTTGTCAAAAACAAAAAAAGAACTTGCATCTCAAATAAATAATCTAAAATTCACAACAAAATTCAATATAAAATCGCAAGGAAAAATTTCAATAGAAAACCTTGATATATCACATTTGCAAAACAATGGCTATATAGCCGGACTAAACAGAGACGGAAATAATATAAAATTTAATTCAGGAATAATAAAATTTTCAAACAACAGATTGATTTTTGACAATCTTGAATTAGATGCATTGGATGGAAAAATAAAACTCAACGGAAATATAAACAATTATTTATCAAAAACACCGCAGAACAACTTTTTTGTAAGTTTTAAAAATATAAATTTGGAAAACTTGAGTACTATTTCTCAAAAAATTAAACTTAAAAATTCAATGCTGAATAGCGGATTAATAATAGCAAAAAGAGATGAATTGAAATTAAATTCATTTAATTTCAACTATCAAAATATGCCTCTATTTTTAAACGCACAAATTAAAGATTTGTACAACAAAAAGCACCTCCATGCGAATTTTTCAACAATTTTAACAGAACAAACAATCGACAACACTATAAATTCATTTTTAGTAACTCCGATAAAAATTAAAAACGAAATACCAATTAAAGGGGTATTTAGCGGAAGAAGTGAAAATTATTCAGTCGATTTTACCGTAAAAGTACCAAAAAATTCAGATATTTCTTTTAGTGGCAGCAATATTGGTGATACAAACCATGATAGAGAAATATCAGGCAGAATAGAAACAAATAAAGAAGTTGCAAATATAAAAAATTTAAAACTTGTAAAATTCATCAAAAATCAAAACAATAAAATAAATCCTCTGATTTTGGTAAAAAGCGATGGAAAAATCAAACAACAAAACAATGAAATATTTTTTGAAAATTTCAAAGTTTCGACTCACAATCCAACAAATGTCAGAATCTTGAATTTAATATTTAAAAAATCTCTTTTGAAAAAAGGAAATTTTGAATGCAATTTAAACATAAATGGCAACATAAAATCCCCAAAAACCAATGGGAAACTGCTTTTGTCAGATTTGGACATTCCATTGTATGATGCAGAAGTCAAAAACGTAAGATTCAATTTTTCAGACAAAACAATAGATGGAGAAGTTACCGCACAAAACAAACAAAGCGATGTAAAAATCAATATAAAAGCAAAAAATGATTTTTCATTGCCAATTGTGATAGATAATATAAACATTGCATCAAATAAATTAAATATCAAAGAAATGTTGAATACAAAACCAACAAATTCAACAATTAGCGATATTGCATTAAAGCAAGAGCCTTTAAAATTAAACGATGTAATTATTAAAAAAGGAACGCTGGATTTTAAAGACGTATCTTATGACAAAATAAATGCACAAAACTTAAAAAGTGATTTTAGCTTCGATAAAGAAATTTTTGATATAAAATCAGCAAAATTAGATATTGCAAACGGAACTATAGAAGCAAAAGGCAGCTACAATGCAAAATCTCTAAATACAACTTTAGAAGCAAAAATGCATGACTGCGAAGCAAATATTTTGAGCGAAGAATTTTTGAGTTTACCAAATCAATTGTTTGGAAAAATGAATGGTTCAGCCAAAATTAGTGCAAAAATAATTGATAGCCCTGAAACTATAAAAGGCATTAAATCAGAAATAGATTTTTCTATCGCAAACGGAAAAATGCCAAAATTGGGTTCTCTTGAATATTTACTAAGAGCAGGAAATTTGATCAAAAGTGGAATTTTCGGTCTGTCTTTGAATAATTTGATACAAGTATTAACACCATATAAGACAGGGGAATTTGAAAAAATTTCAGGTAATTTGCAAATAGAAGATGCAAAAATCAAGAATCTTGAAATATATTCAAAAGGCAAAAACCTAAGTTTGTTTTTAGAAGGAGAATACAATATTTTAGAAAACTTTGCCAATATAAAAATCTATGGAAAATTATCTCAAAATATTTCAAATGCTTTAGGCAAAATAGGAAACGCTTCTTTAAATCAATTTTTTAATGCAATATCGGATATTGCAGATATAAAATCAGAAAAGAAAAAACAAAATGCAGAAAAACTGTCTAAGATTCCTTCTATAGAAACAGAAAACCAAACACCTAGATATTTTAAAGTGAAGGTTCTAGGGGATATTAATAAAGAAAACTACATAAAAAGTTTTAACTGGGAGTAAAAACAAATGAATATGAAACTTGATGACATAAAAACAGCAAACGCTTTTGATTATGCCTATTTAATAAAAAGAATATATCCCTATATAAAACCTTTAACTTTTAGAATAATTGTAGCTTTTTTATTGGCAATTCCTTTAGGTTTATTAGATGGACTAACTGCATTTGTATTAAAGCCATATATTGATGTTGTTGTAAATGGAAATACTCTTGTGTATTTCAATTACGAATTAACAAGAGATATATTATCAAAAATAATTCCACCGGGAATTGTTATTTTTGCAGGTATACAAGGTACTCTAAGATACTTGAATACTTATTTAGCCGATTGGATAAGTTTAACTATATCAAACAATGTAAAAGTTGATTTATTTAAAAAATTGATTTATCTTGATACAAAATTTTATGACGACAATTCATCAGGACTTGTTATATCAAGATTCTTAAATGATCCGGAAACAGCTTCCAGACAACTGATAAACAGCCTAAAAGCACTTATTGTCGCATTCACAAGTGCATTGGGACTTATTTGTGTATTGTTGTACAATTCTTGGCAATTGGCATTTTTTGGAGTCGCTGTATTGGGGCTAACATTTGTTCCTATGACATTTTTAAGAAAAAGAATTAAAAAAGTCTCAAACAAAACAACAGTAGTTGGTGGCGATATAACAACGGCATTTAATGAAACATACAATGGAAACAAAGTAATCAAGGGTTACAGCCTTGAAGAAAACGAATTTCAAAAAGTAAAAAAATTAATAAAAGAAACCTTTAATCTGCAAATGTCACTAACAAAAAGAGTGGGTTGGTTATCACCATTTATGTATATTATCGCAAGTTTTGGCGTAGCATTTGTAATGTATTTTGGAAATATATTAATTAAAAACGGACAATTAACAACAGGGAGTTTTGCAAGCTTCATTACTTCATTATTATTACTCTACAAACCAATAAAAACTCTGGGAAACGACTTGACTAATATTCAAAATATATTTGTTTCATTAAGCAGGGTGTTTGAACTGTTTGATTATGAAACACGAATAAAAGATGAAGGCAAAAAAGAACTTGATTTTATTCCGAATATTATTGAGCTTAAAAATGTGGATTTTTCATACGACAACGAAAACAATGTTTTGAAAAATATTAACTTAAAAATATCAAAAGGTGAAACAATAGCACTTGTTGGAAATTCAGGCGGCGGAAAATCTACAATCGTAAATCTTCTTCCCAGATTTTATGATATTTCTAAAGGAGAAATTTTATTCGATGAACAAAACATTAAAGATTTCACCCTAAAATCACTAAGATTTTCCATCTCGCAAGTTTTTCAGGATAATTTTTTATTCAGCGGAACTATAAAAGAAAATATTCTTTTAGCAAATCCCAATGCATCTGAAGAAGATTTTCAAAAAGTAATAAAAGCAGCTCACTTGGAAGATTTCATAAATTCTTGTGAAAATGGAATAAATACGCATATTTCAGAAAACGGCACATCTCTATCAGGAGGTCAAAAACAAAGAATAGCAATAGCAAGGGCAATGTTGAAAGACGCCCCTATAGTAGTACTGGATGAAGCAACATCAGCACTCGACAATGCATCAGAAAAAATTGTTCAAAAGGCTCTTGATAACTTAATGAAAGACAAAACAGTATTTGTTATTGCACACAGACTCTCTACAATATTTAATGCAGACAAAATAGCAGTAATAAATGAAGGCAAAATTGTGGAATTAGGCACCCATGAAGAACTGTTGAAAATTGAAAACGGAAGCTACAAAAATCTGTATAATATGCAGTTTAAAAAACAAAATTCAAATTTGTGAATAAATTTGAAAAAAAAATGCTTGACAAATAAAATTAATATTGTATTATTAATTATGCAAGAGGCGTTGAGCCGATAGCAAGAAAATATACTTCACTATGAAGTAGACCCAAATTAAGGGCGTTTAGCTCAGTTGGTAGAGCGCCTCCCTTACAAGGAGGATGTCGGGAGTTCGAGCCTCTCAACGCCCACCATAAAAACCTAGCAATAGGTTTATTTTTTTCTCAAAATCACTACTCAAGATTAGACAGACTATAAGGGAATGGTAGAAACATTTTAGTTATCGCTATATTGTTGTAATTTTTGTTGCCTTTGTATATACAAATAGCAACATAAATGTTTCAGCTGTTTTATATTAGTGTCGTACAGCCAAGGAAAATACCAAAATGACTAGAATCAACGGAATAAGCATCAATAACACTAATGGCTACCCAAGCATCTACACAAAACGTACTTGTCTGGATAATTCTGAAATATATATAACATCAAAACTAAATATGTTATATGAAAAAACCATGCTGGATAGAAACATGTTTAACAGCAAACGTTCGCTTAAAAAAATGGTTGAAGGCAACCATCTTGATGAAAGCATATAAAAAAATAAAAATCAATTTTATTTTTTAATCATTTTCTTTTAATTCATGTTGTAATTCATTAGCACAATTTAGGTATTTTATTAATTCTTTATAGCGAATTTCATTTTCACCATAAGGTATTGTTTTATTAAAAAGATTTTTCGTATCGATATTGAGATCAAACAACTTTTTCATTGCTTTTTTGATTAACTTTGCTCTATAAAGTTTTGGGAAAAATTTGAACAACAAATAATCAAACACATTGCGACTTTTTGTGCGAGATTTTGAAAATTCTGTATCTTTTGCACCAAATAGCTCTAAATCATATTCATTTATTCTTTTCTTTGTTTCAAGTGGAGCTTTTGGACTTGTATCTTGCTGAAGAAATGGAGAATCTGAATAATTTTCATCTAATTCTACATCATAGTATTTTTCAAAAATATTTTGATTTTCATCGTCATTGACTTTTGAATTCAAAATTCCATTTTGAATTAATTGTTCTGTTAAAGAATTGTATTTACTATTCTCCATAATATTAATTATGCATATTAATTAATATTTTTTACCATATACAAGTACGATTTTTGAATTATAATAATAGTAAACAAGAGGTAACAAAACTATGTGGGAATATTCAGATAAAGTAAAGGAACATTTTAGAAATCCAAAAAACGTTGGAGAAATATCAAATGCAGACGCAATTGGCGAAGCAGGAGCTTTGTCATGTGGCGACAAATTAAAATTGTATTTGAAAATAGAAAACAACATAATAAAAGACGCAAAATTCCAAACATTTGGATGCGGCTCTGCAGTTGCAGCTTCTAGTATATTGACAGAAATGTTGATTGGAAAAACAGTTGAAGAAGCAAGAAAAATTACAAACAAACAAATTGCAGACGAATTGGATGGACTTCCACCAGAAAAAATGCACTGCTCCGTCATGGGTAGAGAAGCACTGGAAGATGCTCTAAAAAACTACTTAAAAGATGACTGGGAAGAATTCAGGGAAGAAGAAAGTTCTTCACCTATTATTTGTCATTGTTTCGGAGTAACCGAAGAAGAAATAATTAACGCAATAAAAAACAATGGTGCAAAAAACTTTGATGATGTCTCAAAAATAACTTCGGCAGGATTGGCTTGTGGAAGATGTAAAGATGCAATAAATAACATCATAAAAAAATACGTTAAACAAAATTCAAGCGAAAAACTTACTCCTGTGCAAAAAGTAATCAAAATAAACAATATTATAGAAGAAATTATAGCTCCGGAATTAAGAAAAGACCTTGGAGATATTGAACTAGTGGATGTTGTAGACAATAATGTCATAGTCAAACTAAAAGGACATTGTTCTACTTGTGCTAATGCAAAATTGACATTAAAAAATTTCGTAGAAACAAAACTAAAAGAACTTGTTAATGAAGAAATTACAGTAAGCGAGCAATAAAATGAAAGAAATATATTTAGATAACAATGCAACAACAATGGTCGACCCCAAGGTTTTAGAAAAAATGTTGCCATATTTGAAAGAAAATTATGCAAACCCTTCCAGTATGTACAATCCTGCCAAAGTTTCTGCAAAAGCCATAGAAGAAGCAAGAGAAAAAGTGGCAGATTTTTTGGGAGTAAAAAATCCAAAAACAATAATTTTCACTTCATGTGCTACAGAAAGCACAAATACTGCAATCAAAGGGGTTGTTGAACAGTTTGCAACAGCAGAAAACAATCATATTTTAACAACACAAGTTGAACATCCTTGTGTATTGTCTACGTATGAATATTTAGAAAAAAAAGGCTATAAAACAACGTATGTTGGAGTAAATGAAAATGGTGAATTAAACATTGAAAATTTACTATCAAAAATCACTCCGAATACGATTTTGGCGTCTATTATGCATGCAAACAATGAAACAGGAGCAGTTTATCCTGTTTATGAAATTGCAAAAGAAATCAAAAAAATCAACAAAAATACGAGAGTTTTTGTTGACGGTGTACAAGCTGCAGGAAAACTTCCTATCAAATTAGAAGGAAGTGATATAGATTTCTATTCTATATCAGGACACAAATTCCATAGCCCTAAAGGTGTCGGGGCATTGTATGTAAAAGAAGGCAATTTGTTCCAACCTTTCATGCTTGGTGGACACCAAGAAAATTCTCTCAGAGCAGGAACTCAAAATACTCCTTATATAGTAGCTTTAGGGGAAGCAGCAAAACTTGCAAAAGAATCTCTTGATTTTGAATTAACAGAAGTAAAAAGACTAAGAGACAAATTGGAAAACGGTTTGCTTTCTACATTGAAAAACGCAAGACTAAATTCAAAAAGTAAAGAAAGAGTGCCAAATACTACAAATATAGGTTTTGAATATATTGAAGGCGAACTGATTCTATTATATCTCAATGATTTAGGAATTTATGCATCATCCGGAAGCGCTTGTACTTCAGGTAGTCTTGATCCATCCCATGTTTTAAGAGCCCAAAAAGTACCTTTTACATCGCTCCACGGTTCAATTCGTTTTTCTTTATCACGTTTTACAACAGAAGAAGAAGTAGATTATGCAATCGAAAAAATTCCTGAAGTAATTAAGAAACTTGCGGGAATTTCTCCATTTCAAAAAGAATTAAAAGAATTGGGCTTATAATTACTTATAAGCCACAATTTCTACTTCAACTTTTGCATTTTTTGGCAACTTTGCTTCAACGCAAGAACGAGCCGGTTTTGATGTAAAATATTTTTCATAAATTTCGTTGAATTTTGAAAAATTATTCATATCATCAAGAAAACATGTTGTTTTAATTACATCATCAAACGAATATCCCGCTTCTTCTAAAAGAGCTTGGATATTTTTCATAATAAGCAATGTTTGACCTTCGATGTCAGAATTTAGAAATTCATTTGTAGCAGGATTTATTGCAATTTGTCCTGAACAGTACAAAAAATTTCCTGCAACAATTGCTTGGCTATATGGTCCGACAGGTTCTGGAGCTGACGTTGTATATATTGTTTTTTTCATAATTACTCCTTTTTATTGAACAGTAGATAAAATATTATAACCTCTATCTAAAAGTGCTTGTTTTATTTCATTAAAATGATTAAAATCTCTTGTTTCTAAAGAAATCTTTAAGTAACAATCGTTTATATCTGTACCTTCGCCACCTTGGTTATGACGAACCCTAATTACATTTGCACCATATTTTGCAATTATTGTACTTACATCCATCAATTGTCCAGGCTTATCTAATAATTCGATAGTAAGATTAGAAAGTCTACCCGTATTCAATAATCCTCTATTTATTACACGAGATAAAATATTTACATCAATATTACCACCGGAAATAACACAGACTATATTTTTGTTTTCAAGAGGAATTTTATCAAACATAACAGCAGCAACAGACAAAGCTCCCGCTCCTTCTGCTACTATTTTTTCTTTTTCTAATAAAGTCAAAACCGAAGAAGCAATTTCGTCTTCTGAAACAGTGACTATGTCATCTACGTACTCTTTGCAAAATTCAAAAGTCAACTCTCCCGGCAATTTTACAGCTGTACCGTCAGCAAAAGTGGATACAGAATTTAGTTCAATTCTTTTGTTTTGTTTTATTGATTCATACATAGAGCCTGCATTTTGAGCCTGAACCCCATAGACTTTGCAACTTGGCTTCAGCTGTTTTACAGTTGCCGCAATACCGGAAATCAAGCCGCCACCACCAATCGGAACAACAATAGCATCAATTTCATTTAATTGTTCAAAAACCTCAAGTGCAATTGTCCCTTGGCCGGCAATTACATCGATATCATTAAAAGGATGAATAAATGTTCCGTTCGTTTCTTTTTGGAATTGGATAGCAGCATTATATGCATCATCATACACACCATCAATCAATTTTACGTTTGCTCCGTAACTTTTTGTAGCCTCAACTTTAGATAACGGTGCAGTTGCAGGAATAAAAATAGTAGCATTTATATTGTTTTCTCTACTTGCAAGAGCAACACCTTGAGCGTGATTTCCTGCAGAACAAGCGATTACTCCGTTTGCTTTTTCTTCATCAGACAATTTAGCAATTTTATAATACGCACCACGAAGCTTAAAAGAACCTGTCAATTGCAAATTTTCAGATTTTAAAAACACATTATTTTTTTTGCTTAAAAATTTTGAATTAACAAGACTTGTTTGTCTTGCGATTTTTGATAATACGTTTTTTGCATCATAAATTTTGTCAAGTTTTAGCATATATTCTCCAACTATTTGTTATAGATTAAATCGTATGGTTTAACAATAGATTCAGAAATCTCTAAGCCATCATTTATTACTTTTTTTGCTTGAGCCAATTTATCAGAATCAACATCGTTGTAATACAATATTGCAATAGAATCGCCTTTAGAAACTTTATCTCCAACTTTTTTATTCAAAACAACGCCTGCACCAAAATCAATAGAATCAGACTTTTTGTCACGTCCTGCACCCAGTAATTTTGCACAATATGCAACAGATAGTGCATCGAGTTTTTTGACAAAACCATCATTTTGAGCAGTTAACTTGTATATGTTTTTACCAACATTAAAAAGCGAATAATCATCAATACATCTCAAGTCTCCACCTTGTTCAACAATTAATTCTCTGAATTTATTTAATGCGGTGCCGTTATTTATTACATCATCTACCATTTTTTTAGCATCTTCGATATTTTGTGCAATTTTACAATTAAGAAGGGTTTTTATCGCAATTGCAAGAGTAATTTCATATAAATCGTCGCTTTTGTGTCCTTTTAAAAATTCAATGCTTTCGATTATTTCCAAACTATTTCCAACAGAACTTCCAAGCGGCTGTTCCATTGAACTGATTACAACATCAATATTGCGTTTTAACAACTTGCCTGTTTTTACCATCAAATCGCCTAATTCTTTTGCTTTTTCCGGAGTTTTTAAGAAAGCACCTGAACCGTATTTTACATCCAAAACTATTGAATTTGCTCCTGATGCAATTTTTTTAGATACAACAGAAGCACAAATTAGAGATTTGTTATCAACAGTTGCAGTAACATCACGCAGTGCATATATTTTTCCATCTGCAGGGGTGAGATTTGGACTTTGAGAAGATATTGCAACTTTGATTTTTTTGATTTGCTCTCTAAATTTTTCATTAGATAATTCACACTTGAAATTTGGAATTGATTCCAGTTTGTCTATAGTACCACCCGTAAAACCTAGCCCTCTGCCTGAAAGTTTAGCTGTATAAACCCCTAAAGAAGCAAGAATAGGAATTAAAACAATAGTTACTTTATCTCCAACACCACCTGTTGAATGTTTGTCTGCGATGTTTTGAGATATGTCAGAAAAATCTAAAATATCACCGCTATCCACAAAAGCTGATGTTAAATATGCAGTTTCTTCATCATTTAAACCCTGAAAACACACTGCCATCAGCCAAGCTGACATTTGGTAATCTTCAATATTACCATTCATATAATTTTGAACAAGAAAATCTATTTCTTCTTTTGTGTGAATTTTACCTTCTTTTTTCTTTTGAATTAAATCAACTGCACGCATTAACTACCTCGTTTTTGTTTAATTATAACATATTTTATTTGTGATAGGGTTCATTGTTTAAAATTTTATAAGCACGATATATTTGTTCAATCAAAATTAAAACAGCTTCTTGATGCAAGAAAGTCATTTTAGAAAGCGAGAGTTTAAAATCCGATTTACTTCTAACTTCATCCTCCAACCCAAAAGCACCACCTATCAAAAAAAGAATTTCATTATAATAGCCATCGCTTTCGATTTCTCTTATTTTTGATGCAAAATTCTCACTTGTTAGTTGTTTTCCTTCAATTTCCAATGTAATTTTAAAAGCATTTTGCTTATTTTTTATAAAATCTTTAATAGAAGCAACCTCTACAACTTCGACTTTACCTAACAGGCGTTTTTGATATTCAAAAACGCCTGTTTTAAAATAACTTTCTTTTAATTTAGCTTCGAGAACTATTTTTATATTCATTATTCAGCCTTTGGTTGAGCTTTATCACACAACAAATCATAATTTAATTCATTTTCATTATCTGCAACAGCGGCTGCAACAACAACATCAGACATTACATTGCAGATTGTTCTCAACATATCGATAAATCTTTCCAAAGTAAACATCAAAGCGAAACCTACCACCATTTGTTCAGGTGATAAGCCAATAGCATTTAGTATCAAAGCAATCGTAATCATACCGGCACCCGGAATTCCTGCACATGTAGAAGATGCAACTATTGCTAAAAGCATAATTTCAGCAATCAACAAAGGACTCAAAGCAATTCCATACATTTGTGCTAAAAATATAACAGCAATGGTTTGAAGTATAGCTGTCCCATCCATATTTAATGTCGCACCAAGAGGCAAAACAAATGAGCAAACTCTATTTGAAATACCTTTTTTCTCGCAACATGCAATAGTCAAAGGCAAAGTTGCAGAAGATGAAGCAGTACCAAATGCAACCATTAACGCTTCAGAAACGGCAACATACAATCTGAATATTGGAACTTTTGTAAATATTAAAAGCACCAAAGGATATACAACAAAGAATTGAATAGCTAGAGCAAGAACGATTGTCAACACATAGCGAGAAATATCACTAAACACTTCCACACCAAAAGCACCAACAGATGTTGCAGCAAGGGCAAATACACCGGGAGCTGCCAAATACATAATCCAATCTGTAACTTTCATTGTAGCAGCAAATATGCTTTCAAATACAGAAACCAAAGGACGTGCAATTTCACCTGTTCTGCATAATGCTAACGCAAAAACCAAAACAAAAATAATAATCGGAATCATTTTACCACCAGACAAAGAAGCAAAAGGATTTCTTGGAATCAAATCCATAAGAATTTGTGCTATATTTTCTCTTTGAAATGAAAGTGCACCTGCTACCTGCGATTGCAACTGTTGACTTACTTCGTTATTAACCAAATCCATAACGGGTACACCAGGTTTAATAATTAAAGCTGCACCTGCTGCAACTGAAACAGCTGCAACCGTGATTATTGTGTAGTAAAAAAACATTTTTGTTCCAAATTTGGCAAGCAATTTTGAATCGCCAATATTTGCAATACCAATTATAATTGCACTAATAATCAACGGTAAAACGACCATTTGTATTACATTAATGAATGCTTGTCCGACAAAATTTAAAATATGATAAATATGAGCGTGTTGAGCATTTTGCGGATATAAAATCCCAACCAAAACACCTAACAAAAGCCCTATAAAAATATGTCCGTTTCTCTTTATTCCTAATAAGAGCGCGATTATTACCTGCATGTGCAATCCCATATAAAGTCCTCATTTTACTATACAAACTATCTTACAACTATTGATCGCAAAATGCAAAAAAATTCACACAAAAAGCTGATTTAATAAAAAAAATTGAAGATAATATTATTTTTATGGAAAACAAAAAGCAAAGAGAATTTTTGGGAATATTTTTTGAATGTTGTAATGTATACGGAAGAATATACAAAAACAAAGACAACACATATTACAGTGGTTTTTGTCCAAAATGTATGCGTCAAGTCAAAGTAAAAATCGGAGAAGGCGGAACAAACCAAAGATTTTTTAAAGCACATTAACAAATATTACAATTTTTGACATTGGGGAAATATTTTGTTGCATTTTTACTTTATTATTATATATCTTTTATATAAAAACAGGTAAAAATGATTCAGCTTAATACAGATACAGCATTATTAAATAAGTACTTTGGTATATCTTTATCCAAGATATATACAAATTATGCCAACAAAGACTTCGAAGAAATAATGAAAATCGAAGCTGAACAAGGCAACAAAAAAGCTGAAGATTACGAAAAAATCTTAACCGACCCAAACAAAATTCTTGAAATTTTCAATTTAGTAAATATAGAAAACAAATACGTCATTTTGCAAAATATGTGCGAGGAAGATCTTGATGCACTATTGCCGTTGTTAAACAATGACCAGCTGTCTATGGGACTAAATTTCTTTACTGATGAAAAATTAATTTCTATGGCAAAAGAACTTCCTATAGAAGAATTAGTTTGTATGATTTTTGAAAAATTTCAATTAAACGAAGTTTTGGAATTAATGGAAGGCTCTGCGATGGAGACTTTTCTGGAAGAAACAAAAGTAAAAAGAAGCTATATGCAAAATTACTTTGAAAGTCTTGGTGTTGAAGAATTAAGAAACATTATGCAAATAGCAAATGGTGTCAATTACAAAGACAAAGATAAAAAATCAATCGTAGACGAACTAAAACAAATGAAAGACAATGAATACCAAATTTTTGCAACTTCGCTAGACAGAGATTCAACAATCGAATTAATAGGCGGAGTATGTGAACAAGATGAAAATTTGTTATTATTGTTTAATCCTGACGATTTAGTAAAACCAATGGAACTATTAATGAAAAGTGACAAAATAAAAATGATGAAAGGTCTGGAACAAGAATTTTTAGTACCGATGATTCAAGAATTACCTGTTGATTTAACACAGATAGTCCTAACACAAATAGATCCAAAAGACTTGGCAGAAACATTATCTAGCGATTTTACAGAAATATTAAAATCTGTCGTTCTATTTTCAAACTAGATTTTGTATGCTTTTTTATAAAACAAATATCCGCCAACCAAACTAATAGAAACAACAGGCAGCCAAGGAGCTAAAAATGCAGGAATAGCACCTGTTGCACCCAAATTCAAAGAAAAAGCTCTAATTACATAATAAATAAATATAATTATTATACTAAACAAAAAACCACGATTCACTCTGGCACGAGGAGGAGTAATTGCCAAAGGTACTCCAATAATTGCAAGTGCAAAAGTCGTAATCGGAAGAGCTAATTTGTCAAACAAATTTATTTCATATTCCAGTTTTATTGCTCTTTCCAGAGATTTTTTGTGTCTGTTTATGTGACGCATCAATTTAAAGAAATTATATTCAGCAGCCGTTTCTTTAACCATGTCATTTACATCACCTATTCCAAAAGAAACATTCGACTCTTCAAACAAACTGGTGTTAAATATTTTTCCGTTTCTGGAAATCGTATAAATCACTCCATCATCAAATTTCCATCCATAATCAGAAGTCGTACCTTTTTTTGCTTGTACAATTTGGACATTTTTGGGATTTGATATATCAACAACAGTAACATTATTCAAGGTTTTATCTTTGCACCATTGTGCATAAAAAAGACGTTTTAAGTTTCCATCTTTGTCCATATCTTTTATTGTAAAATTCATTTTGTTTTCAGGAATATGTTTTTGTTCTATAGAATAAATCGCAAGCGATTTTGATTGTACAGAAGAAATCGGAACAATAAATTCATTAATAAAGAAACTAACAACTGTCATAACGAGTGCAAAACAAAAAATTGGTCTTGCAACTCTTTCGATACTGATACCACAAGCTTTGAATATCGTAATTTCAGATTTTAAACTTAAATCGTTAACGGTCATAACTGTTGCAAACAATGTAGAAATAGGAATAGTCAAAACAAATACTTGTGGCAAATTCAAAACTATCATCATTATTGCAATATGAAAAGGAATTCCATACAAAGAAATTTGTTTTATCAATTGCGTAAAAGTTTCAGATGCAAAAATAATTGAAGTAAATATTATTACACCCAACAAAAAAACATCCATCAATTGTTTTAAGATATATCTATCCAAAATACTTAATGAATTGTATTTGTCTTTTGCAAACTGTTTTAGTTCTTTATATTTTGAATATATTTTTCCCATTTTCATCATACATTTTTTTTCTTTCAGCAGAAATCTTATCCAGATATTCAATAAGTTCTTTATCAGACATAGTAAATAATTTGTCTAGTTTTTCTTTTATTATATCAAAATATTTTAAAATATTTTCTTTATTTTTTAACATATTTAACACTAAATCAGAATTCGACATAGAGAGTCTTGTCATATCTCGAAATCCGCTTGAAGCAATCATTTTTGCATCGTCTGTCGTACTATCAAACAACAAAAACGACAATACAGTAGGAAGATGAGAAATCTGAGCTGTTAATTTGTCATGGGTATTCATATCGACAACAAGCGGTTTTGCACCTAGTGTATGAATGATTTTATTTAGAATTTCGTTATTTTTTTCAATCAGCCACTTTGCACCGACAAAAAGTTCCTCAAAGCCTGCATTAAAACCGGTTTTTTCCGTCCCTGCCATCGGATGGGACAAGATAAAATTAAAATTGTATCTTTTGTTTAACAAATCTTTTTTAATAGATGTAACATCGACAACAATCGTATCTTTGTTTAAAATTTTATTTAATTCTTCCAGCGTTTTTAGTGTTTTTGAAACAGAAGTACAAACAAATACAATATCGCATTTTTCTACAATTTTTACATCAGGAGAAGAATTTTTAGTATAGTTTAATGCTTCAGTATAGCTTGATTTTGAACAAACAAACAGTTCATAATCATTTATATCAAAAAGACCTCTTAAAATAGAACTGCCAATTAATCCCAATCCTACAATTCCAACTTTCACTTTATTATTTTTCATATAAAAATTATAACAAAAAAGTTTTTTATAATATAATTTTTATAAGTTAGGGAGTAATTATGACACAAGATTTTATTAAAAAAGGAAAAGCATTCAAATTTGGAGACAATATTTCAACAGACCACATTGCACCCGGAAGATTGTTCCATTTGAGAAATGATTTGCTTGAATTTTCAAAACATGTATTAGAAGATGCCGACGAAACTTTTGCAAAAAAAGTTCAAAAAGGCGATTTTGTAGTTGCGGGGAAGAATTTTGGACTAGGTTCAAGTAGAGAACATGCTCCGCAAATTATTAAAATTGCAGGAGTTGGAGCAGTTATTGCAAAATCGTTTGCACGTATTTTTTATAGAAATGCAATCAACATAGGGCTTCTTGCAATAGAATGTGATACAGACAAAATTGATGCCGAAGATGAACTAGAACTCGACATTAAAAATGGCATTTTAAAAGATTTAACCAAAAATATAGAACTAAAAATCACACCCCTGCCGGATGTAATGATAAAACTGCTAAACGATGGCGGTTTGGTTGAACATTTAAACAAAAATGGAGATTTTAATCTTGGATAAAAAATATAATATCACTTTATTAAAAGGTGATGGTATTGGGCCTGAAATCACAGATTCTGTTGTTGAAATATTAAATTCTACAGGCATAAGTATTGAATGGGAAGAAAAATTAGCAGGGCAAAAGGCATTTGAAAAATACAGAAATGTTTTGCCTGATGAAACATTACATTCAATAGAAAAAAACAAAATCTGCTTAAAAGCACCTATCACAACACCCATTGGCTATGGTTTTTCGTCTGTTAATGTACAGTTAAGAAGACATTTTGATTTATATGCAAATGTACGCCCGAGCAAAAATCTTCCTGCGATAAACACACCTTTTGAAAATGTTGATTTAACAATAATTAGAGAAAATACAGAAGATATTTATGCCGGCATTGAAAACAAAATTGACGAAGAAACAATCCATGGTATAAAGCTAATTACAAAAAAAGGTTCAACGAGAATTTGTGATTTTGCTTTTCAATATGCAATAAAAAATGAACGCAAAGAAGTTGCTGTTGTCACAAAAGCCAATATTTCAAAATTAGCAGATGGAATGTTTTTGAATTGTTTTAGAGAAGTTGCAAAAAATTATCCACATATCAAAACAAGAGAAATTTTAGTCGACAATTTATGTATGCAATTAGTCCAAAATCCTTCTCAATTTGATGTTTTGGTTATGCCAAATTTATATGGAGATATAGTTTCAGACCTTTGTGCAGGATTAATCGGCGGTTTAGGTGTAGCAAAATCAGCAAACATAGGCAAAGATGTTGCAATTTTCGAAGCAGTTCACGGCTCTGCTCCTGATATTGCAGGCAAAAATATTGCAAATCCGACAGGTTTATTAATGAGCAGTGTTATGATGCTAGAGTATTTGGGCGAAAACAAAATAGCAAAAAATATCGAAAACGCACTGTTTAAAGTTTTAGAAGAAGGCACTTGTTTAACAAAAGATTTAAAAGGCAGTGCTACAACAACTGAGTTTACAAAAGCAATTATAAAAAAATTGAAAGGAGAATAAAATGACAAAATGGGTATGTGCAGTATGCGGTTGGACAACAGAGCAAGACAAAGCTCCTGAAGTTTGTCCACAATGTAAAGCAACAAAATTCAATAAAGCAACAGACAGTAAAACTTATGCAACAGAACATGTTGTAGGTATCGGAAAAGATGTAGACAAAGAAGTTTTGCAAGGATTAAAAGACCACTTTAACGGCGAATGCACAGAAGTGGGAATGTATCTTGCTATGTCTAGAGTTGCAGATAGAGAAGGTTATCCGGAAGTTGCTGAAGCATTCAAAAGATACGCTCTTGAAGAAGCAGACCACGCTGCAAAATTTGCAGAATTGTTAGGTGAAGTTGTCACAGATTCTACAAAGAAAAATCTTGAAATGAGAGCAGAAGCTGAACATGGTGCTTGTGCTGCTAAGATGGAAATTGCAAAAAGAGCAAAAGAACTAGGCCTTGATGCAATCCATGATACAGTTCATGAAATGGCAAAAGACGAAGCTCGTCATGGCTGTGGCTTTAGCGGTTTGTTAAAAAGATTTTTTTAAATAATTTAAAATAGTCTATTGTAAAAAGCAGCTTAACAAATGAGCTGCTTTTTATTTAAAAAATTTGTAAAAAAAATATGTTTATTCTAAAATTAAAATTGTCAAAAAGTATAACAAAAAGGAAAGAAAAATGACAATCAATTTAAAAAACAAACAAGAAATTATCAAAAAATTTGGTAAAACCGAAAAAGATAGCGGAAACATCGAAGTACAAATCGCTATGCTTTCACAAAAAATTTCTGAATTAACAGAACACTTAAAATCAAACAAAAAAGACTTCCAAGCAAAACGTGGTCTTTTGGTTATGGTTGGTAGAAGAAAAGGTATGCTTACTTATTTGAAAAATGCTAACCTTGACAAATACCGTAGCTTGATTAAAGAATTAGGAATTCGTGGTTAATTCTAAAATAAATTGACAATCAAAAAAAATCTCGCAAGAGTTATACCTTGTGAGATTTTTTTTGTATTTTTTGTAAGAATTTAATTTAAAAAAAATAAAAACCGCCCAAAACAATCTTCAAGCGGTTTTCATTTAGAAATAATTTTTAATTACTATTTCATATCAGACATCAAACGTCCTGAAACTGTAACTGATTTTGGTCCTGATGAAACACCATCGTTACCAACAAAGATATAATATCTATCACCTTCTAGTTGGTTCATTTTAGCAGATGAACTTACACCGGCAGAAACTTGAGCTTCAACTTTGTTTGGACCTTTAGCGATACCATTAACATCGACTGCAACAACTAAGCAAGAATTTTTCAAAGCATCTAAAGCAGATGTTTGCTCCATAATTTTTGCTTTAGTATTACAACCAGTGCTGCCAACATTAGTATCACGCATAACTTTGTATGCTAGACCATCTTCTGTGATAATCCAAGGAGATTCTGTGTCACCCATGGTAGAATTTTTTGCAGTTGCAGTTGTACTACCATAGGTTGTGTTTTGCCATTTAATGCTTGTAATAGTTGTATCACTAGTTAATAATTCAGTTGAAGCTAAAGTATCATCATAAAATTCTTTTACAGATAAATTAGCATTCAATGAAGCAAAGAAGTTCTTTGCACTAGTAACTGAATTTGAAGTAGGCAATTGACCTGCAATCTTCTCAACAGCTGCAATATTTGTTACAGCGTTAAACGCTTTTTTATAAGCTGTTTTAAATTGAGCTTCGTTCACACCTTTCATTAATGACGGAACAGTCATTGTTGCAATTACGCCGATAACCATCAATACAATTAGAATTTCGGCTAATGTAAAACCTTTTTTTAATCTCATCGATAAATGTCCTTTATTAAACTAATTCTTAGTAACAAATCTATTATAGTACATTTTTAAAGCATGTCAAACAAAATAAGCCAACTTTACTACATATAATCTATTACAAATAAAACAAAAAAGGGCCAAATTGACCCTCTTTTGCAAATTATAATTTTGGTAAATTATAGTTTTGAAGCAACCATTAATGTAGTTTCTGCTAATCTAGTAGAATAACCCATTTCGTTATCATACCAAGAAATAATTTTAACCATGTTGTCGCCCATAACTTTTGTTAATAATGAATCAACAGTAGAAGATTGAGCAGTACCAATGTAGTCAGAAGATACAAGTGGTTCTTCAGAGTAGCATAATACGTGACCGTCAGCAGCTTCTTTAAGAGCAGCGTTAACTTCTTCAGCTGTAACTTTCTTTTCAGTTTCAAATACAACATCAACTAAAGATACATCGGGAGTAGGAACACGCATAGCGAAACCATCCAATTTACCTTTTAATTCAGGAATAACTAGAGCAACTGCACGAGCAGCACCAGTTGTTGTTGGGCAAATGTTTAAAGCACCAGCACGAGCTCTACGTGGGTCTTTGTGGCCGGCATCTAAGATTCTTTGGTCACCTGTATAAGAGTGAACTGTAGTCATTAAACCTTTAACGATACCGAATTTTTCTTTGATAACTTTTGCAACAGGAGCTAAGCAGTTAGTTGTGCAAGAAGCCATAGAAATTACGTTGTGTTTAGCTGGATCATATTCGTTGTCATTTACACCTAAAACGATAGTTTTGTCTTCGTTTTTAGCAGGAGCAGAAATGATAACTTTTTTTGCACCAGCATCGATATGAGCATGAGCTTTTGTAGCATCTGTGTAGAAACCTGTTGATTCAACAACAACTTCAACACCCAATTTTGCCCATGGTAAGTTTGCAGGATCTTTTTCAGCAAACATTAAGATTTTTTTACCGTTAATAACGATACCATCTTCAACAGCTTCTACTGTACCGTTGAATTTGCCCATTACTGAGTCATATTTGAAAACGTGAGCAGCATCAGCAGGTTTCAAACCTGGGTCATTGATAGCTACGTAATCGATTTTTTCGAAAATACCTTCTCTGATTGCGGCTCTAAGGGTATTTCTACCAATTCTGCCGAAACCGTTAATAGCAACTTTTGTCATTTAGTTTCTCCTTCTAATGTGTTTGCTAATACTACATCTTTTATTATGATACAAAAAAAATGATGTGCAAGAAAACAATAATTTTTTTTAAGAAAATGCTTCTTTTTCTTTTTGCATGATAATATTTTAATATGGTGAGGAAGTTAGTATCAGGTTTTTTGATAATATTGAGTTTAATTTCTGTATCTTTTGCACAAGATGAAATAAAGCTCGAAAAAATTGATGAGTTTGATATCAAATACAAAGACGAGATAGAAACTCTAAAAGGCTCATTATTTGTTGATGATACGATGAAAGCCCAAAAACAAATAAACGAGCAACAAGAAGCCGATTTAAAAGATATAGAAAATTTGTGGAATGCAACAGTGAGCCAAAATCCAATGATTGGTTTTTGTTTGAAAAAACTTGCAGTACCAATGGAACAAAGAAGAATACATTCATCCTTAATGGCAAAAACAATGAGTGCCTTGATTTCAGGTGCTTCAATGCTGCCGAGTTTTGTTGGAATGAATTATGGAATCCAATCAGGAGCTTATGCGGCAGGAAGAATAGCAAACACTTTAATAAACAAAAAAAATAACGAAAAATTAGAAAATCCGGCAATAACAGATACAGAAGCAATAGAGTTAGCTTCTTTGGTTGAAGATTTGCAAGACGAAATAATAGTCGACTACTACAAATATAAAGGTGCTTTGTTGAAGTTGAAAAAATGCAGAGAACAAATTCTTCTTGCAAACAAAAACTACTCTGATGCACTGGATAAAAACAATTCTCTCGATATAATAATAAATTCTGCCCTGTGGGAAGAAGAACAAATTGAAGAATTTAAAATCAAACAAGAAGTAAAAAAATATCAGCTGGCATTAATCAGATTGGCCGGAAAAGAAACTGTTCAAAATCTGAATGTAGCACAATTTGATTTAAATACACAAAATATCGACAAAAACGATTTAAATTATGAAAAAAGATATCTTAATGTTGAATTTGTAGAAAATGGAGATAAAAAATGAAAAAAGGATTTTTTATCTTGTTTGCATTATTAAATTTCTATTCATTCGCACTCACAATAGAAGATGTAAAATAACCTATGCCGATTATGTGAAGGTTTTCAAATTCTGATAAAGTTGAAACTATAAGTAAAAAAGAACCTTTAGAACAAATATCAAAAAAAGAAATTGAAATTCAAGAACAAGAAATTGAAAAAAATGAAAATATCTTGTCGACTTTTGCTGATTTAAGTTTGAAAAAGATCGCCCAAGATGCAATATCAGAACTGAATATAGATGAAAACAAAATCAATTCGGACTTAAATGTTTTGTGGAACGCAACAACCGAACGTTCAGAAACCATGAAATATACGATATACAAGCTATCCAACCCTGATGAAGATAAACCCACAGATTCGGCAATCAAAAAAATACTGCGTCCGATTGCAAACATATCTTCCGTTGCAGGGGCGTCAGTTGCGGGTGATCCTTATATGGCAACAGGAGCGTTGATTGGTGGCGGATTAATAAATGCTTTTATGAAAGATGACAAAGAAGTAAACTACAA
>CAKUUG010000013.1 GCA_934692665.1 uncultured Candidatus Melainabacteria bacterium
TTTTAAATATTATCTGTATAATCTGATTTATTTGATTACATTATTTAATCTTTCGACAATTTCATCTTTTCCTAAAATTTGAATTGTAGCAACCATATCAGCACCACGAGTTCTTCCGGTAAGTGCAGATCGGATAGCCCACATAGTTTCTTTAGGTTTAAAGCCATTGTTTTCTTTAAAATAAGTTCTCAAATCGCCCAATTTGTCATGGATTTCTTCTTCATTGTTAAAGTCATAACCTTTAACATCTTCCAAAAACTTTGGAAGGACGATTTTTGCTACTTCACCATCCAGTATTTCTTTTACATCGTCGTATTTTGGTTTTTCAAAGAAATACTGAGTATCATTTACCAAATCTTTTAATAAAGTGATAGGTTCTCTTGTGACTTCTATAATATGTTCAAGTTGTTTTCTTGTGTATTTTGAAGTATCGTAACAAGACAAAAATGGTAAAGCCAAATCAGTCAATTTTGATATATCCATGTGTTTTATGTATTGACCGTTCATCCAATTTAATTTTTCATATTCAAAAATAGAATTTGAAGATGATACCTCATGGATTCTGAAATCAGCTGCAATTTCGTCTACGTTTTTAATTTCTTGACTATCAGATGGTGCCCATCCTAATAATGCAACAAAGTTCAACAATGCTTCTGTCAAATAACCTTCTTTAATAAAATCTGAAACCGCAGTTGCACCATGTCTTTTTGACAATTTACTTCTATCAGGTGCTAAAATCATTCCCAAATGTCCAAATTGCGGAATTGGAGCATTAAGAGCTTCGTAAATTAAAATTTGTTTTGGAGTATTTGAAATATGGTCTTCTCCACGAATTACATGAGAAATTTTCATCAACATATCATCGACAACAACAGCGAAGTTGTATGTTGGAGTGCCATTTGATTTCATAATTGCAAAATCACCAATCAAAGATGTGTCAAATTTCAATTCACCTTTGACCATATCATTAAAAACAAGTTCTTTATAAGGAACTTTGAATCTGATAGAAGGAACAATACCTTTTGCTCTTAGGGCATCTTTTTCTTCTTTTGTTAAATTCAAACATTTTCTTGAATATTTGTATGGGATTTTCTTTTGTTCGGCTATTTCGTGTTCTTTGTCCAAATCTTCATTAGAACAAAAACATTCGTAGGCATAACCCATATCTATTAATTTTTGAGCAAATTTTGGATATATATCGAATCTTTCTGATTGTTTGTATGGCCCATAAGGTCCGCCAACATCCGGCCCTTCATCCCAATTCAGGCCCAGTGCTTTTAAACTGTCAAAAATGTTTTGTTTAAAAGCTTCAGAAGATCTGTCCAAATCAGTATCTTCAATTCTCAAAACATATTTTCCGCCAACTTTTTTTGCAATAAGATACTTAAAAAGAGAAGTTCTTGCTGTACCTATGTGCAAATTTCCTGAAGGAGAAGGTGCAATTCTGACTCTGACTTCGTCAAATCCTTTATTTAATAATTCACTCATCTTTTTTTCCTCTTTTTATACATTTTATAAATTTATAGTACAACAAACAAAAGTTTATGCTATTATTTTTTTATGAAAAATAATAAATTAAAAATAGGATTAATCGGCCTTGGAACAGTAGGCTGCGGAGTTGTCAAAGTACTTGCCAAATACGATGACATAGAAATTGTTAAAGTTTGTGTTAAAAACTTAAACAAAAAAAGAGATATAGAAGTTAAATCTCTTACAAACGACTCAATGGAATTGGCATTGGATTCAAATATTGATGTAATTGTAGAAGTTGCAGGCGGACTGGAAATTAAAGACACGCTCATTACCGCAATGAAAAACGGAAAACACGTAGTTACTGCAAACAAAGAGCTTTTGGCAAAATTTGGAGCAGAAATTTGTGATTGTGCAAGAGAAAACAATGTAGCTCTTTTGTACGAAGCGGCGGTTGCGGGCGGAATTCCGATTATTATGCCAATAAAACAAAGTTTAAAAGCAAACGACTTCAATTCAGTTGCAGGCATCTTGAACGGAACAACGAACTACATTTTAACAAAAATGGAAGAAGAAAATCTATCTTACAAAGAATGCCTCAAAAAAGCTCAAGAATTGGGTTTTGCAGAAACTGATCCGACTAATGATGTCGAAGGTTTTGATGCAATGTTCAAAATAGCAATTTTAGCGAACATTGTATTTAACAAAAGAATTGATGTAAACAAAATTTACCACGAAGGAATAACAAAAATTTCTTCACTAGACATCCAAATAGCAAATGAATTGGGCTACAAAATAAAACTGATTGCTCAAGCAAAGAAAACCAAAAATTGTGACGAACTTGATATCAGAGTTCATCCTATGTTAGTTAAAAAAGAAAATGCTATATCGGAAATCAAAAACGCAACAAATGCGGTTTTGTTGGATGGTTTTCCTGTAGACAAAGTAATGTTTGTAGGCCCCGGGGCTGGAGAATTTCCGACAGCTTCTTCTGTTGTTGGCGATATTTTGTCAATAAAATCAGAATTTAATTACGAAAAAGAAAATATTCTTCCGATGACAGTATGCCATCACAAACAATACGCTATCCAAACAGATATTGAAAACACTACAAATTGTTATTATTTAAGAATTGAAACCAAAAACCAACTAGGTATAATCGGAAGAATAGGTTGTGCATGTGAAAAATACAAAATCAACTTAGCTTCTGTTGTTCAAAAAGGAATAAACAACGATGGCAGTGCTACAATTCTTGTTTTAACAGAAGTTTCAAAAGAAGAAAATATTAACAATATGATTGCTTCTCTTGAAAAAACAGGAGATATCAGAATAGTAAATAAAATAAGGGTAATGTAATTATGTATACTGGATTGATAGAAAAATACAAAAAATATTTGCCTGTGAGTGAAACCACTCCGATTGTTTCGCTGTGCGAAGGTAATACGCCACTAATAAAAACAAAAAATTTAGCAAAAGCAATAGGAATTGATTGTAATATTTATTTAAAATACGAAGGATTAAACCCTACAGGAAGTTTTAAAGATAGAGGCATGACAATGGCAGTAACAAAAGCCGTTGAAGAAGGTTCAAATGCAATTATTTGTGCTTCTACAGGAAATACTTCAGCTTCTGCTGCAGCTTATGCAGCCAGAGCTAAAATAAAATGCTACGTATTAATCCCTGATGGTCATATTGCAATGGGAAAATTATCACAAGCAATGATGTATGGTGCAAAAGTTATAGCAATAAAGGGCAATTTTGATGAAGCATTAGATAGGGTTCGTGAAATTAGTGCAAAATACCCAATCACACTTGTAAATTCAGTTAATCCTTATAGAATTGAAGGTCAAAAAACAGGTGCATTTGAAATAGTTGATGCATTGAATGATGCTCCTGATTATCATTTTATTCCTGTTGGAAATGCAGGTAATATCACAGCTTACTGGAAGGGTTATAAAGAATATTTTGAAGACAAAAAATGTACAAAATTGCCAAAAATGATGGGAATCCAAGCTTCCGGTGCTGCACCAATTGTTTTGGGGCATAAAGTAGATAACCCTGAAACTATTGCAACAGCAATAAGAATAGGTAATCCTGCAAGCTGGAAATACGCAGAAGCAGCCAGAGATGAATCAAAAGGAACTATTGATATGGTAACCGATGAAGAAATTCTCAGTGCATATAGATTGCTTGCAAGGGAAGAAGGTGTATTTGCCGAACCGGGTTCAATTGCTTCCGTTGCAGGACTTATAAAATTAAAAGACAAAATTAAAGAAAAAAGCAATGTTGTTTGTATTTTAACAGGCAATGGTCTAAAAGACCCGACAACAGCGATAGAACATTCTAATGCAGTTGTACACCATACTACAAGCAAAATCGAAGACATAATAAATATAATTAATGAATAGGGAATAAAAAATGTTAGAAAAAGAGTACTACCCGCAACAAATCGAGAAAAAGTGGTTTGATATTTGGGAAAAGGAAAATCCTTACAAAGTTGACGACAATAGTCCAAAACCAAAATATTTTGCTCTATCAATGTTTCCATACCCATCCGGAAAATTGCATATGGGACATGTTAGAAACTACACAATTACAGACGTTGTAGCACGTTTCAAAACAGCACAAGGCTACAATGTATTGCACCCGATGGGATGGGACAGCTTCGGTTTGCCTGCTGAAAATGCTGCAATTCAACACGGAGCAAACCCAAAACAATGGACTCTGGATAATATCGAATATATGAAAGTCCAACTAAAAAAACTCGGACTTTCGGTAGACTGGGATAGAGAAGTAACTACGTGTTTACCTGAATATTACAAGTGGACTCAGTGGTTATTTTTGCAATTATACAAAAAAGGACTTGCATACAAAAAAACAGCACCTGTTAACTGGTGTGAAAAATGTTCGACAGTTTTAGCAAACGAACAAGTCATAGACGGAAAATGCTGGAGATGTGATAGCGAAGTTACCAAAAAAAATCTTTCACAATGGTTCTTCAAAATCACAGACTATGCAGAAGAACTTCTTAAAGACCTCGATAAATTAACAGGTTGGGGCGATAATGTAAAAACTATGCAAGCAAATTGGATAGGAAAATCAAAAGGTACAATTTTAAAATTTAAAGTTGCAGAATTTGATGATGTCGAAATCCCTGTATATACTACCCGTGCCGATACTGCTTATGGTATAACATATTTGGTTGTTGCACCGGAGTACAAAGATATTGAAAAACTAACCACGGAAGAAAACAAAGAAAAAGTTAAACAATATCGTGAAAATGCAAAAAAACTTTCTGAAATCGAACGCTTATCAACAGAAAGAATAAAAACAGGTACTCCACTAGGCACACACATAATAAATCCTTTTACAGGAAGAAAATGTCCTGTTTGGGTTGCAGACTATGCTTTAGTTGATTATGGCACAGGTGCTGTTATGGCAGTTCCATATCACGATAGCCGTGACTTTGATTTTGCAAAAAAATACAATCTTCCAATGATTCAAGTAATTGATGGTGATGATTTTGAAAGTGACAAAGTATATGAAAACAAAGAAAACACTAAACTAATCAACAGTGGCGAATTTAATGGATTAGGATATACTGAAGCTAAACAAAAAATCAGCGAATACGCTGTCAAAAACAGCTTTGGTGAATTTAAAACACAATACAGACTTCGTGATTGGTTGATTTCTCGCCAAAGATACTGGGGTGCTCCTATTCCTATCGTATATTGTCCACATTGTGGCGAAGTTGCAGTAGATGAAAAAGATTTACCTGTAATGTTACCAACTGATGTTGATTTTTCAGTACAAGGCAAATCCCCAATCGAAACCAGTCCAACATTCAAAAAATGTATTTGTCCAAAATGCGGTGCAGAAGCCGTTCGTGATACAGATACAATGGATACTTTTGTTTGTTCCAGCTGGTATTATTTGAGATATTCAGATGCAAGAAATTCTGAAAAATGCTTCGACAAAAATCTTGTAAACAAATGGTTGCCTGTCGATCAATATATAGGTGGCATAGAACATGCTATTTTGCATTTATTGTATTCAAGATTTTTTACAAAAGCTCTAAGAGATTGCAATTTGTTAGACTTTGATGAACCATTTACTCATTTGTTAACTCAAGGTATGGTATTAAAAGATGGCTCAAAAATGTCAAAATCAAAAGGAAATACTGTAGATCCTGATGATATTTACAAAAATTATGGGGCAGATACAGCAAGATTGTTTATTTTATCAGATTCACCACCGGCTCGTGATTTTGATTGGACAGATGCCGGAGTTGAAGGATGCTATAAATTTATTTGCAGAATTTATCGCTTATTCTCAAAATTCCAAGACAAAATCAATCTGAATTACAACTTCGATATCAATTCTTTATCCAAAAAAGATGAAGATATGGTTAGAGAAGTTCATATTTCAATCAAAAAAATTACAAACGACATAGAAAATGAATTTCAATTCAATACTGTAATTTCACGTTATAGAGAATTTACAAATGCAATTTATGAATATACGAAAGATGAAAACAATATCAATAACGATGTTTTAAGTTTTGCACTATTAACATTATTAAAACTTGTTTCACCTGTCTGTGTATTTATGGCAGAAGAAATATATTCATCTCTTGGTGCAAAAAATTCAATTCACAAAGAAACTTGGCCAAAATATGATGAAAATTTAGCAAAAAAATCAGCGATTACATTAATTGTACAAGTTAATGGAAAAATTAAAGACAAAATTGAAGCTCAAGATGGTTTGTCTAATGTTGAACTCGAAAATATTGCAAAAGAATCGGAAAAAGTAGCCGAGGCAATAAAAGATAAAACTATCGTAAAGACAATTGTTGTCCCAAACAAGCTGGTCAATATAGTTGTTAAATAGTTAAAAAACGCCGAATGTTCGGCGTTTTTTTTGAAATTATATTAAATAGTTATTTTATTTACGATTTTGGAAGAATATATTCGCAATTGGCAACTTTTAGCCCATCAATAACTTCGATATTATTTATTTTTATTTGAGAATTTCTTGGAAGCAAATATTCATTATTACCACCAAATACACCTTTCGTACCTTTTGGCAAACGTATCCTCGTTAAAACACCATCGTCCTCTTTTAGAAGCAACAACATATAAACAAATCTAACAAATTAAAAATCGGGATGACAGGATTTGAACCTGCGACCCCCTCGTCCCAAGCGAGGTACGCTACCAAACTGCGCTACATCCCGAAAATATAAGACTTGCTAGTAAATAATACCAACAACAAAAATTAATGTCAATAGATTGACGAAAAAAAATTTAAATAGATAATAGTATTATTATGGAATATAAAAATGCATTGTTTATCAACTATGGAGGAATCGGGGATGAGATTTTATTTCTTCCGACATTAGTTGCTTTTAAGGAAAAATATCCGGATTCAAAAATAACTCTTGCACTCGAAAATCGTTCAAAAAGCATTAAAGATTTAACTTCGGTAATAGATGAGACGATTAGCGTAGATATAAAAGCAAAAGGCATCAAAAAATATTTTAATGTTTTGGATTTTATCTTTAAGACACGAACAAAAAATTTTGATTGCGTGATATCTAGCGGAAAAAATCCCCTTGTTGCTGTTATTTTATTTTTAACAGGAATAAAAGAAAGAATAGGATATAAATCAAAGAGCGATTTTCTTTTAACAAAAAAAGTCCCTATAAACGAAAATCAATATGCGGCAAAAATGTACTTTGACCTTGTTTTTCCGATAACAAACGCACAATTTAAAAACCCTACTATTAACATTCCTGAAGATATGAAACTTCCAAAAGAATTAGAGAATGAAGAATACATATGCATCCATTCAGGTGTTTCAAAAATGTCAATTTCAAAAAATATATTTAAGTGTCCGGATTTAGTTTTTTGGAACAAATTAATAGAAGGTCTTTTAGAAAAAGAAAAAAAAGTCGTACTTTTGGGAACAAAAGACGATGAAGAATTGGTTAACAAAATTTTAGAAAACAGAAAAATAAAAGAACACAAAAATTTCATCAATTTTTTCAACAAAACAAAAAATATTATGGAAATGGCACTTATTATGCAAAAATCAAAATCTGTAATTTGTGTTGATAGTGCCCCACTTCATGTTGCAGTTGGAGTAAATGCCAATACGTTTGCTATCTTTGGGCCAACAAATGACGAAAAATTAATACCAAAAAGCAATAATATGAAGTTAATTTCAAATAGTTGCAATTGTAGACCATGTTTGTGGCACAAAAGACAATTCAACTGTGAAAATTCAAAATGTCTAGACATAAACCCTGAATTGATTTTAGAAAATATTTAGTAACTATTTTCTAAATATTCAAATAACTTTTGAAATTTTTCATTTAAGATTTCAATGTCTTCATTTTCGTCAATTTCTATTGTGACAGTTGGAATTTTTCTTTCTACGCCACAATAAGTTCCAAAACTGCCAGGGGTTGGATAGCCTATGTCGTTTGTGATTTTGTAATTAAGAAATTTTTGTATTTCGATTGACAAATCTTGTGCAGGACCATCGTAATTTATTACTTTGTATGGAGAATGGATTGTGATAATAGCGTCGAATTTGTTTTTGTTCAATAAATCAACTAAAAACTTTGTTTCAGCTTCACTATTTGGTTCATTTCCTCCAAAGTAATCATCGTTTTTACTCTTTTGCCAATTTTTTGTTGGAAAATTTCTGTTTAAATCAACATTGTTCAGATTTGTTCTTTTGTTTGATTTGTTTAGTCTGGGGATAAAATAAATAAGATTTTTTTGTGGATTTTTAGCATTTTTTAAATAAGAATTTATAAAATACTCACCTTGGAATTCATCTCCATGAAAAACTCCAATTATGAGAAGTTTTTTATCATAATTGGAGATATTTCTTTTAATTAATTTTATATCGCACATTTTAGCCTATTCTTTGAAACATATAACCGATTCCACGAGCAGTCAAGATAAGTTCAGGATTGGTTGGATCTGTTTCCAATTTTGAACGAAGTCTTGAAATATGAACATCAACCACACGGGTATCAATTCTATGATCAGCCGGATAAGACCAAACATGTTGAAGAATATCGTTTCTAGAATATGCAGTACCAGAATTATTAACAAGCAATTCTAACAAACTAAATTCCATGCCCGTCAATCTAATTCTTTCGTTTTTGCGGTAAACTTGTCTTCTTGCTGTATCAATTTTAATATTTCCGGTTGTAATAACATTTTTTGTTGTTTTTCCGGTTGGAACTGTAACATCTTTGCTTACTGTTCTTCTTAAAACAGCTTTTACACGAGCTTCCAGTTCTTTTGGGCTGAATGGTTTTATTACATAATCGTCAGCACCCAATTCAAGCCCTGTGATTCTTTCTGATACATCACCCAATGCAGTCAAAATTATAATCGGAACATCAGAAACACGTCTGATTTCTCTGGTTACGCCATAACCGTCCATTTTCGGCATCATAACGTCCAATATAACAATGTCGGGATTTGTTTTGTTAAACAAATCAACAGCTTCTTCACCGTCTTCTGCAGTAACTACGCTGTATCCTGCCATTTTTAAACGAGTTTCTAAAATTCTTCTAATGCTTGCTTCGTCATCTACAACTAAGATTTTTTGTTTGGAATCGGTTTGCTCACCTTGGATATCTTTAGTCATTATCTCTTCCTTACTAACTTATATTAATATCTATTACAAAATGTTTATTTTTTTAAACTAATATTAACATAAATTAATTTTTTTTGCAAAAACAAATCTTAGAAAATATTAAAAAAGCTGACTTAAAAAAATCAGCTTTTTTGTTTTTAGGTTTAGTTATATTGAAGGTTTATTTATTTTATGATAATTGAATTGTTTCACGTTGTATTTCCTGGCTCTTCGTTTGTTTCAATGAATCATATTCAGCAGACAACTGTTCATACTCTGTTTGTAACTTATCGTTTTCGTCTTGGATTTCGGTTTCCATTTCATTTATCGCAGGAGCAAGATATTTTTGAGCAAATTCAACCAATTCTTCTTCATAAATTTTACTTGCGATTTTTGTCATATCCAAATTGCCATCGTCGTCATAATATAATGTCGCCTGTTTCATTAATTCCGAATTTTGATAATAATCCGAAGCCGAAATTTGCCCATACGTTTCTTCATATTCACTTGCTTTTGCCGCAGCATTCTCTGAAGCGTAAGCTTCTGAATTGTACATAAAGTCAATTGCGTCTCCAAATAATTCATCATCAAGCCCGGCTATCTCAGCAGGAGAAATATTACCATCTCCAACCGCAGATGAAAATTTAGTCAATTTTGCAAGCAGTCTCTTATTTTGAGTTATTTTTAATTCGTCTTCCTGCATGCGTTTATAATCCTCACGCATTCTCATGAGACATAAGGTAACACCCATAATTCACACTCCTAACCTATTAAACTTTTTAAACTAACCTACATAATAATAAAGTTTGTTTTCGGAAATTAATTGTTATTTTTTTAATTTTTATGTAACAAAACTTAACAAATTTAAAGTCACTTTTGTTGTTTAATAGTAATTATGATAGATGACAATTTTTTAAATGATTACGAAGATATTCTCACTAGAACCGAACGCCCATCTAGATATATTGGCAATGAATTTGGTTCATATAACAAAGATTTTAATTCTTCAAAAGGCAAATTTCTTCTTGTTTTTCCGGATAAGTATGAAATTGGAATAAGCAATTTTGGTCACAAAATTCTATATGATTTGATAAACAAAAAAGAAAATCTGATGGCAGATAGGCTCTATGCGCCGGATAAAGATTTTATTGATTTATTAGAGCAAAACAACAAGCTTCTCTACTCTCTTGAATCAAAAAAACCTCCAAAAGAATTTGATATAGTAGGTTTTGGACTTCAGTACGAAATGTGCTACACAACAGTATTAAAACTTTTGGAAATGTCAGATATTCCATTATTTTCAAAAGATAGAGATGTTTCTCATCCATTGATTGTTGCAGGCGGACCTTGTGTTACAAATCCAAAACCAATGAACCCTTTTATTGATGCATTTATTATTGGGGATGGAGAAGAAGTTAATATCGAAATTTTGGAAAAATTTATAGAATTAAAACAAAAAAATCTAAAAAGGGAAGAAATTTTAAAAGAACTATCAAAAATAAAAGGTATTTATGTACCTATTTTTGACAATTATACAGAAAAAAGAATAACAAATCTAACATTGGAAAACCACCCGACACTTTCTCCTATTCCTCATTTTTCTTCTGTTCAAGACAGAGCAACAGTAGAACTGAGAAGAGGCTGCGGAAGGCTGTGTCGCTTTTGCCAAGCTTCCCACACAAATTTGCCCATTAGAGAAAGAAAAAAAGAAGACATAGTATCTTTAGTTAAACAATATGTAAAAAATACGGGCTATGACGAATACTCGCTTCTTTCTTTATCTTCTAATGACCATTCACAAATCGAAGATATTTTAGAAGATCTGTCATGTCATTTTAGAAATACAGGTATCAATGTTTCTCTACCTTCACAAAGAGCGGATAGATTTTCTTTAAAACTGGCAACTCTAGCAGCAAGCGAAAAAAAAGGCACTATCACAATTGCTCCGGAAGCAGGCAGCCAAAGAATGCGTAACATAATAAACAAAAATTTATCAGAAGAACAAATCGTAAACGCAACGATTGCTTGCATAAAAAATGGTTGGAACAGAATGAAATTCTATTTTGTTATAGGTTTGCCTTTTGAAACTTATGAAGATTTGGAAGGAATACCAAAATTAATAGAAACAATAAACCTTAATTGCAGACAAAATGGTTTAAAATATCCGCAAATTACTTGTTCAATTTCTGTTTTTGTACCAAAACCACACACACCTTTTCAATGGGCAAGGCAAAACACTATACAAGAAATTGAAGACAAAATAAAATACTTAAGGAATTTAAAAGAAAAGATTAAAAACGTAAAATTCAATTTTCACAACCCAAAAATGTCGCAACTAGAAGCATTTCTCACAAGAGGAGATGAAAATATTTCTAATTTCATTTTTGAATTATACAAAAATGGTGCATATCTAGAGTCTTGGGATGAAAATTTGGATTTTGAATTGTATAAAAAGATTTCTGAAAAATTGAATATTGATATTGAAAATTTAACTTCGAAAGAGTATTCTATAGAAGAAAAACTGCCTTGGGATAATATTTTTTATGGAATAAATAAAGACTGGTTAAGCACCGAATACAACAAAGCAAAAGAAGCGACTTCGACTATTCCTTGTGAAGTAAAATGTAACAATTGCGGCGTTTGTGCAAATTTTAAAACAAAAAAGGTTATAGTAAAATAATGAAAACTGACTACTTAAAAGAATTAATCAACACAATAAAAATCCTTCGCTCTCCGGATGGTTGCGAATGGGATAGACAACAAACACATTCATCTATAAGACAAAATATGTTGGAAGAAGCTTATGAAGCCGCTGAAGCCATAGATGAAAACAATACGGAACATCTAAAAGAAGAATTGGGAGATGTGTTGTTGCAGGTTCTTTTGCATTCGCAAATTGCAGACGATAACAATGAATTTGATATCCAAGATGTAGCAAAAATGCTGAATGAAAAGCTTATTCATAGACACCCGCATGTTTTTGGTGGAAATAAAACAACCGATACAAAAGAAATTCTTGCAAATTGGGAAAAATTAAAACAAGAAGAAAAGAAAGAAAGAAAAAAAATATTAGATGGAATTCCTAAACTTCCTTCTCTTTTAAAAGCAATGAAAATATCCAAAAAAGCTGCAAGAGCAGGATTTGAATGGAAAAATAAAGAACAAGTTTTTGATTGTTTTAATTCTGAAATTGAAGAATTTAAAAATGCAAAATCATTTTTTGAAAAAGAAGATGAATTTGGTGATATATTATTTTCTCTTGTTAATGTTGCAAGATGGGAAAATATCGACCCTGATGTAGCTCTATCAAAAGCCAATCAAAAATTTATAAAAAGATTTAACAAACTGGAAGAATTAACAACAAAAAAACTGTCTGATTTGAGTTTTGATGAATACAATGAACTCTGGTTAAAAGCCAAAGAATTAACAAAATAAAAACACGGAGAAAAGATGGAAAAACTAAAACTATACTACAAAAACCACAAAGAACTGTTTTGTTTAAGTTTTTTGTTATTAGGTTGCATATTATTTATATTTGCAAACATAGGATTATACCCTCTTATTGACATTGATGAAACAAGATATGTAAACATGAGCAAATATATGTTTTTAGAAAAACAATATTTGACACCTATTTTAAATTTTGAGCCTTTTTTAGAAAAACCGCCGCTGTATTTTTGGCTTAATGTTTTTGTATTTAAATTTTTAGGTTACAAATCAGTTTTTGCAGGCAGATTTGCAACAGGATTGACTGCGACATTTGGCGTTTTTTATACATATTTCTTTGCAAAAAAAATATCAAATAGCAGACTATATGGTTTTTTGAGTGCAAGCGTTTTACTCAGCAGCAGTTGGTTTTTGGTATTTTCGCATATAGCAATTCTGGATTTAGGTTTTATGGTTTTTTCAATGAGTGCAATTTATAGTGCAATTTTGCCCTTGTTTATTGAAAAAGAAAACAATAAAAAATTCTGTTGGTATTTTGGCTACTTCTTTATGGCGTTATCTATTCTTGCAAAAGGCTTTATCGGAATAGCAATACCTTGTATGGTTGTGTTTTTTACTTATTTAATTTTTAAAAAAGTAAACGAACTATTTAAACCAATAAATCTTTTGGGAGTATTTATACTTTTAATTGTAGCTTTGCCTTGGCATATTATGATATGGGAAGTTCACAGAGAAAATTGGATTAATATGTATATATTAAAACATCACTTTGCAAGACTCTTAACTTCTGAAAATTTGGGAAGAAAACAACCATTTTTGTTTTATGTACCTATTTTATTGTTGGGCTTAGTGCCTTGGATGTTTAATTTTTTGGCTGTAATTTGCAAAAGCATAAAAAATTTAAAAGACAAAATCAAAGACACAAAAAAATTCGACCTTGCTAACTTTTTCTATCCCAATACAAAAGACAAAAAAATTATGTATTTTGCATATACTTATGCACTTTGTACATTTTTGTTTTTCTCAAGTGCCTCAACAAAACTTCCTCCTTATATTTTGACTATGTTTCCGGCTTTGGCATTAATAGTTGCGGATTTGTGGTATAGAGCAATAAAATTTAATGAATACAAAAAAATCCTAAAAATCTCTAATTACGCAAATTTTATACTGCTTTTAGCTATATCAATATTTGGTGTAATTTTTACACTTGTATATAAAGCAATTCTTCCGGATAATATCGGATGTTATATAACAAATGCTCTTGCTTTTTCTATTCCTGCATTAATTTTTATTATTGCAATTTCAATTTTTACAATAACACTAATAAAAAAAGAAAAATTAATACAAACATTTCTATCTCATTTGGCTTTAATGCTTGTTGTTATTTTTGTTGTGTGTGGCTTTGGTCTTCCTTATTATACGAGTTTTGCTCAAGATGAACTGGAAGACTTTGCAAATTTTGTTTATTCAAATGAAAGCTCAAACCTTGTAACCTACGGTTTTTCAGCAAAATACTCTATTCTAAATCCGCACAAAAAAATAAAATACATAGTAGAAAATGATTACAAAGATTTAGAAACGTACTTGCAAAAATCAAAAAAAGGCGAATTTTATATAATCACAAGAAACAAAATAGACAATTTAAAAAACAAAAGAGAATACAAAAAATTAAAAGAAGGCAAAGTTTATTGTTTATATCTAAAAACCCTTGAATAGTCAAGGGTTTTTGCTTTTGTAAAGTAATATTAACAAATGAATAAAAAAATAAGCAATTTTTTCCGACAAAAAAACTTTATATAAAAGTAAGGTTAGTTTATAAAAGTTTATTTGGAGGTTAGTTATGAGTTATTTTTCAGGTGTTTATGGTGACAGCAACGTTAGCAGCTATTCAGGTGCATTTAATTCTTATAATAGATCAACAAACAGAGTTAATTCAACTACAGCAACAAAAGCAAAAATTACGCAAACAGTAAAAGATCTTGCTCAAAGCCATTCTAAAGACTTAAGTATTGTTAAATATTACTTTCAAGAAGGTGAAATTACAACAGCTTTAGAATTACAAGACAAAATTTATGATGATATTAGTGATGTTTTAAAATCAGAATACAACTTTAATGTTACTGATCAAGAAATTGAATCAATGTTAGACCAAGCATACTCTACAGTAAATGGTGAATCAGCTCAAAAAACAATAGAAGATAATACAAGTTCTTCATTTATGACAGGTTTTATGGAAGGTATTCCACTTATTGGAAATCTATTAACAAACGGTGTATCTAAATCAGAAGCAATGGCAGAACTTTCTGGAACTGACGCTCCTGAAAGAGAAAAAACCAGAGAAACAATAGGTGCTGCAGTTGGTGGTACAGTTAGTGGTGCAGGTGTTGGTGCAGCTATAGGCACAGCTGTTTTTATTGCAGGCTCAGCGGGAAAAGGAGCTGCTGCAGGAGCTGCTGTTGGACCTATCGGTATAGTAATTGGTGCAGGTATTGGTGCCGCTGTAGGTATAGGTATTGGTTTATTTCAATATTTCACAAAAAAATAATGGTTTATGATTTTAAAAACTTAAACATTTTAAAACCCCTCTTATACAAGAGGGGTTTTAAAATTAATAAATATTTTTATATTTTGACATCTTCCAAAAGACTGGGTTCAGTTCTTCTGTTTATGTATGTATCATCTTGTGGAAATACTGTGTCGCCTGTGATTAAAATATAAATTACTTTGTTTTTATCTATATTAAATTCTGTCAATGGTGACATTTGGTGAGCACAGTTGATTAAACCTTCTTTTCCTTTTACATTTGTATTGTTAAGGCTAAGAGTTTGTTTTTTTGATTTTGCATTGTTAGCGTAAACTATCTTTTCGCCTTTTTTTGTAAAAGGAACACCTGCCATATCATAAGTTTCACCGTTTGGAAGTGAGTATTTGTAGAATACATAAGTAGATCTTTCAGGTTTTGATCTCCAAGCAGAGTATCCAATTTTCATGACTCTAGCGTAAAATTCAGTTCCTTTCGGATACAAGAAAGTACCTTCTTTTGTATAAACGTCATTTGGTGCAGTATATACATAGCCATGACCTACTAAGTCACGTCTTGTTTTAACGCTTGACATATCTACACCAATCAAGATATTTCCTGCTTCGATTATTTTTTTGTTATCATAAATTTTTACTCTGTTATTTGTTGCAAAATCAACCAACCCTAGAGTATTGTCTGAAACAAATTTTGAATGATAATCTTCAAAATCATTGTAATCAACATAACCGCTGTTATCAGCTTCTACTTCTGGAGTTTCTTCGTATACATCTTTGTATGCGTCTTTAACTTTGTCTAAATTGTTTGCAATTTTATCGAACAAAACAGCAGCCTCTGCTCTGGTTAAGTTGTTGTTTGGAGTAAATTTGTCACCGTCAGGATGATTTACATACAAACCGTTTGCAACATTTTTGATATATGGACGACGAGCCCAAAGAGGTATATCTGTATAATCAGAAAAACTTGTAATATCTGCAGCTTTGAAATCACCTGTTGTAATATTTGCAATCAAAGCCATTGTTTCGTTGTGATTTATGCTCTTTGAAGGTTTAAATGTACTATCAGGATAACCAAAAGCAATTTTTATCTGTTCAGATATCATAATGCTTTTTCTGTTTGGAGTAGTGTCATTTACATCTTTAAATGATGTAGAATTTTCAACTGCCTCGTTTTGACGGCTGATAACTTTCATTAATCCGGTAACAAATTCGCTTCTTGACATTGTACTTTCCGGCATAAATTTGTTTCCGTCAACAAGGTAAATATAGCCGTTTTGAATAGCATGTATAATCTCTGTGCCAGCCCAGTAGTTGTTTTTAACGTCTACTATTTCCAGTGCGTTAGCAATATTAAAGAAAAACATAGCCAATGTAATAATGAGTAATTTTTGTATCTTTTTCATTTATACCTCAAGATATATTTATACACTATAACTATGAAAATTCTACTATAACCGAAGGCGAAAATCAAATAATAAATATTACATTTTGTAAAATATTTTAAAGAAAAAAGAAAAAATATCCGTAAAAAATAAAAGGTGACAAAATGATAGATTTTCTAAAACTGACATCTCAACAAATAAACAAACCCTCAAGTACCGAGGGAGATTTTCGCACCAATATAAACAACGATGAGCCTGTTAGTATCCATGATATAGATAAAAAAGACAATATAAAACCGCAAGAAAATTTTTTTGAACAAATAATCACGCTCGAAGATACAATTTCATCGACAGAAACTGAAAATACAAAAGACACAGAAAACGAAGGAAGCATAACTTTTATTGAAAATTGTAGCAATATTTTGGAAGAAAAAACTCAAGCATTAAACAGCTTGAATATTGAACTTTCAAAAGCAAGCGAAGATTTGGTTTCAACAGAAGAAGAATATTCTTATGCAGCGAATTTTTTAGCAAATGTAATGAACGCTCCACAGGATGAAATCGATGAAAATACAATTCAAGAAGCAACGCAAGATTTTATAAAAGCACAAGAAAAATATTCAAATGCAAAAGAATATGAAAACACTCTAAAAGAAGCAATTTCCACAACAGAAAAAGAAAAAGATAAAGCAAAACAGGAACTTTTGGGATATGTTGAAATTTTAAAAAACGAACAAGAAAAGCTAAAAACAAATCCGACAGAAGAAACAGAAGATTTGCAAACAACAATAGATGAATTAAATGAAGAAATTTCAATATCCGAAGACAATTCTAACGAAATCAAACTTCAACAAGAAGAAAAGCAAAAAAATTTAGATACAACAAGACAAAATACTCAAAATCAAACAGGCACAATAATAAACGATAACAATACAATATCGCAATATTACGATGACGGCTCAATTCGTACATTTAGTATCGAAAAAGACGAAGATGGCAAAAAATTTGTAACGTTTTCAGATTCAAAAATCGAACAAACACCTGATGAAAAACCGACAAATCAAGTGGAAAACAGCGAATTTTTAGAAGAAATTGAGCAATTTATAAATTAGAAAAATTTAAACTTATGTAAATTTTTCTCATACTTTGGTATGATATCCTCCATTTGGTGGATATAATTAATTGCGATGGAGATTATTAAACTACTAAAAGATTATTCTAGTTCTTTAACGATGAACAAATATGAAGAGTATCTGTCAAGCAAACTGGACTCTTGTATTTGTGTTGAAAAAATTAAAAACAAAGACTTTATGATTAAATATCTCCAACCAATAAATGATATACTAATCTACACAACAGAGCTTCCATGCTGTAATATGAAAAGAATCTCTAATCCGAACTAAAACCTGTATCTTCTTCCAAATTTCCGCTTGTTCTGGCACTAACAGCGAGTTTGTCACATCTTTCGTTAAATTCATTTGAATTGTGACCTTTTACCCAAATGAATTCAATCTTGTGTTCTTTTTTTGCAAGCAAAAATTTCTTCCACAAATCTATATTTTTGACAGGATTTTTTGTGTTTAATTTCCAGTTTTTTTCTTGCCAACCAGCGAGCCATTTTTGGTTAATTGCATCTACTACATATTTTGAATCAGAATACAACTTTATATCACAAGGTTTTTGCAACAAATTTAAAGCATCAATTACAGCAAGAAGTTCCATTCTGTTATTTGTTGTAAATCTAAAACCTTTTGAAAATTCTTTTTTGTGAACAGTGTTGTTTTTATCGGTATACATCATTACAATGCCATAACCTCCAAGCCCCGGATTGTTGGCACATGCACCGTCTGTATAGATTTCTACTTTTGGTAAATTCATATAAAGATAATATTAAAAAAGCGTAAATATTACAACATTTCTTAACAACATGTGTACAATAGTTTTTATTTGTGATTGAATGTTAAATGCGATATTTTTATCTGGAGAAATTTAACTATGATTATCATTATGGAACATGATGCAACAAAAGATCAATTAGATAAAGTTGTTAACTATATTGAAAACAAAGGTTTAAAAACACAAATAAACAATGGCGAAACGTTGAATGTTGTTGCTGTTATTGGAGACAAAACAAAATTAAACCCTGAAAACATAGCAGCAATGGAAGGTGTTAGAGAAGTAAAACACATCCAAGAACCATACAAGCTTGTTTCACGTGTAGCTCACCCAAAAGATACTGTTATAACATTTCCGAATGGCGTAAAAATAGGTGGTCTTGAAAAACCGGTCTTGATGGTTGGCCCATGCTCGGTTGAAAAAGATTTTGAAGGTTTACTAAAAGTTGCTCAAGCAGCGAAAGAAATGGGTTGTCCATTCTTGAGAGGCGGAGCATTCAAACCAAGAACAAGCCCTTATGATTTTCAAGGTTTAGAAGAAAAAGGTTTGCAATATCTAGCACAAGCAAGAGAAAAAACAGGACTTTTAGTTGTAACTGAAGTCATGGACACAATGGATATTTCTCTATTGTGCAAATATGCTGACGTATTGCAAGTTGGTGCAAGAAATATGCAAAACTTCAAACTCTTGAAAGCATTGGGAAGAATTAAAAAACCCGTAATGATAAAAAGAGGTCCAGCTGCAACAATAAAAGAATTTCTTTTGGCAGCAGAATATGTTGTATCAAACGGAAACCCAAATGTAATTCTTTGTGAAAGAGGCGTGAAAGGTTTCGATACACAATTTTCAAGAAACGTATTAGATATTGCAGCAGTTCCAATTATTAGAAAATATTCACACCTTCCAATAATTGTTGATCCATCTCATGGAACAGGAAAACGTTATTTGATAGAACCAATGGGAAAAGCAGCTCTTGTAGCCGGTGCCCATGGTTTAATGTTTGAAGTTCACCATGATCCGGATAATGCAATGTGTGATGGTGCACAAAGTTTAAATTTAGATCAATTCAGACAAGTTGCAAAATCATTAAATAAACTTATCGGAAGAATAGATTACGACAACAAAAACAGCAAATAAACTAAGGAAAAAATAATGGCTTTAAACTTTCAAGAATTAATACTTAATTTATCAAAATATTGGTCTGATAACGGTTGCGTTATACAACAGCCGTATGACATCGAAAAAGGTGCAAGCACAATGAATCCTGCCACTTTTTTAAGAGCTTTGGGTCCTGAGCCGTTCAATTGTGCAATGGTAGAACCTTGCAGACGTCCGACCGATGCCAGATATGGCGAAAATCCAAATAGATTGGGTCATTATTTTCAATATCAAGTAATTTTAAAGCCAAACCCTGATAATGCACAAGATTTATATCTAAAATCTCTCAGTGCAATGGGTATTGATTTAACTAAACATGATGTACGCTTTGTTGAAGACAATTGGGAGTCACCTACTTTGGGTGCTGCCGGCGTAGGCTGGGAAGTCTGGCTTGACGGCATGGAAATTACTCAGTTTACATATTTTCAACAAGTTGGCGGGCTAGAAGTAAAACCTGTAGTGCTTGAAATTACTTATGGCCTAGAGCGTATCGCAATGTATTTGCAAAACGTAGACAGTGTTTTTGACATTCAATGGAATGAAAATTTAAAATACGGAGAAATTTATCTCCAAAACGAAATAGAACAATCAAAATACAATTTTGAATATTCTGACCCAAAAAGACTTTTTGAATTGTTTGATTTGGCTCAAGCTGAAGCAAACAGCTGTATTGAAAAAGAAATCGTACTCCCTGCTTATGATTGGGTGTTGAAGTGTTCTCATACCTTTAATTTGTTAGATGCAAGGGGAGTAATCAGTAAAGACGAAAGAATTAACTACATAAACAGAGTTCGCACACTAGCATCCAATGTTGCAAAATTATACGTACAACAAAGAGAAAAACTTGGTTTTCCTTTAATTAAAAAATAAAAAAGGAGCAAAATGGAAGAAGAAAACAACAACCTTATGCCTGATTTTGAAGGTGAAAGCAACAAAAAAGAACTTAGTATAATTTCTAAATTTGTAAGAAATTTACTAACCTTAAAAAACCCTGATAGCATGATAAAAGAAGCCAACAGCAACGGATTAAAAAAGACTCTTGGTGCGTTTGACCTCATTATATTAGGGGTTGGTGCAATCATAGGAAGCGGCATTTTTACTGTTGTCGGCATTGCAGCAAAAGGTTCAGCGACGAGCCTCGGAGCAGGTCCTGGGCTTATTGTGTCAATGATTTTAGCTTCGCTTGCTTGCATATTTTCTGCTTTATGCTATTCGGAATTTGCTTCAATGATACCTGTTGCAGGTAGTGCTTACGTATACACTTATGCAACAATGGGTGAGTTTATGGCTTGGATGATTGGCTGGATATTAATGTTAGAATATCTGGTTGCATATATTGCAGTTGTATCTGCTTGGAGCGGATATTTTATGCAATTTATTGCAGGTTTTTCAAATTTTTTACCAAATTGGTTAATTAATCCTCCTACATATCTGATTCATGACTATTCAACAGTAGCATCAGAATTAGCTTCTAAAGGTCAAGATATTCATAGCGTAGTACCGCATATTTTTGGCGTGATTCCTTTCTGTATTAATTTACCCGGAATATGCATGACGTTATTAATCATGGGATTATTGATCAAAGGCATACAAGATACAACCAAAATGGCAGGCTTTATGGTTGCAATTAAACTTGGTGTTGTGTTTATGTTTATCTTAACAGGCATGTTTTACATTAAGCCTCATAACTGGACACCTTTTGCACCAAATGGCTTGGAAGGTATCTTTATGGGTGCATTTATAATTTTCTTTGCATATATCGGTTTTGATGCTATAGCAACTGCTGCAGAAGAAACAAAAAACCCACAAAAAAACATCCCAATAGGTATTATTGGTTCTTTGGTCATTTGCACAGTTGTTTATGTACTTGTTGCACTGGTTTTAACAGGCATGGTACCTATTTCAGAAATTGATGTACAAGCACCAATAGCATCAGCAATGGCAGGTGTTGGACAAAACTGGGTTGCAGGTTTGATTTCAATAGGTGCTCTTACAGGACTAACTTCTGTATTGTTAGTTATGATGTTAGCAGGCACAAGAATCTTATATTCAATGAGTAGAGATGGCTTTTTGCCTAAAATTTTGCAAACTCTACACCCAAAATTCAACACACCGCACGTGTTAACGCTTTTAGTTGGCATTATTTGTATATGCGGAATGTTTGTTTTAGATATTTCAACAGCTGCCGAACTATGTAATTTTGGTACATTTACATCATTCATTATCGTATGTGTTGCTGTTTTGATATTGAGAAAAACACAACCCGAAAGACACAGACCGTTCAAAGTGCCTTTTTCACCATTTTTGCCTGCTGCAGGTATTATTTGTTGTGGCGGTTTAATGTTTTATTCTATGCAATTTTTAAAAACATCCAGAGTCTTGTTTCCTGCATGGATTTTGATTGGTGTTATAATATACTTCTTATACGGATATAACAAACTAAGAAAAGCAACAAACAACGAAAATCAAGAGGACAGCAATGGTTAAAAATATAATCAAGAACCTTTTAACCGTGAAATCCGCTCAAGAACTACTCGATAGAGCAAGCAAAAGTTCCCTGAAAAAGACTCTAAATGCTTTTGACTTATTTATCATAGGGATTGGTGCTGTTGTCGGCACCGGAATTCTTACAATTGTCGGCACGGCCATTCAAGGCGGACCGGAAAGCGTTGGAGCGGGGCCTGCAATTATTGTATCTATGGTATTAGCTGCGATTGCTTGCGTGTTTTCTGCTTTATGCTATTCAGAAATTGCATCTGCAATTCCTGTTTCAGGATCGGTCTATACATATTGTTACGCAACATTAGGTGAATTTATAGCATGGATTGTAGGTTGGGTCTTGATGTTGAACTATGTAATCGGCAACATCACCGTCGCAAGTAGCTGGTGCGGTTATTTGACTCAACTTTTGAAAGGCTTTTCTAAATATTTGCCTGATTTTGTTGTTAATTTTCCATTATGGCTAAGATCAGATGTACGTTCTATCTATATTATGTGCGAAAAATACGGTCTTGATGCTCACGATAAAATGCCTTTTTTGTTTGATAAAATTCCTGTTGCGCTCAATATCCCTGTTATATTGTTGACATTATTTGTAACTATTATTTTAATTAGAGGAATAAAAGAATCAACAAGATTCGCAACAGTAATGGTTTGTTTGAATTTGTTGATGATATTTTCATTTATTTTAGTTGGTGCTTTTTACGTAAAACCTGAAAACTGGATGCCTTTTGCACCAAATGGAATAAGCGGAATATTAATGGGGGCATTTATAATTTTCTTTGCATATATTGGTTTTGATGCCGTTTCTACAGCCGCAGAAGAAACAAAAAACCCACAAAAAGATTTGCCTATAGCAATCTTAGGAACGCTAAGTTTTTGTACAGTATTGTACATTCTTGTTGCACTGATATTAACAGGCATATCACCAATATCGCACATCAACCCGCAAGCCCCTATTGCGACAGCATTGCATTTAATAAATAAAGATTTTATGGCAGGTTTCATTTCCGTTGCTGCAGTTTGTGCTTTGGCTTCAGTGTTTTTAATTTGCCAGCTTGCTTCTACAAGAATTTTGTATGCAATGAGCAGGGATAAATTCTTGCCAAGAAGCCTTAGAGCTTTGCACAAAAAATACAGAACTCCATATGTGCTCACATGGTGTGTAGGTATAGTAATTGTTGTCTGCAGCTTGTTTATGGATTTAAATATTTCAGCTGAATTGTGCAATTATGGAACATTTACTTCTTTTATTGCAATATGCGTTGCGGTAATTATACTTAGAAAAAAAGAACCCAGCCTAAATAGACCCTTTAGAGTTCCTTTTGTTCCATTGTTTCCAATTTTAGGAGTGATAGCTTGTTGCGGTTTAATGTTTTATTCTTTCAAACACTTAACTTCTAGTGCTATTATGTTTCCTTTGTGGATTTTTATTGGAATATTGATATATGCATTTTGCAGTTATAAAAATCTAAGGAAATAAACTAATCGTCGTCCGAAATGTTTATTGTAGACAAACCTCTAGACAAAGCTGGTTCATAAGTATGTAAGACTTTTTTTGATTTATTTACAGAAGAAAATTCTTTTTTTAATTCTTCTTGCATTGTTTTTAATAACTCTATATTGTGTTTTTCCAAATCAACCAAATTAAGTCTTATTTTCAAAAGTTCCGCATTTTCTTTTATATTTTGTAAGTGAACTTTTTCAAATTGCATAATTTGTTTTATAAGAGCTTCTTTATCTTGAACAGCAAAATCTACGCTATCCCATTCGTTATTAAGCATTAATTCATTAATATACTTGTTTGTTTTTAAAAATTTATCATAAAGTAATTTTATATAGTTGTATTCAGTAATAGAGAGCATTACACTTCCTCATCATCTTCTTCGTAATCGTCAATATAGGCATCTTCATCATCATATCCATCAATAGAATCATTGTTTCGCATTTTTGCGGCAGCTTCTTTTTTTGATATTTCTATTGCTTTTTCCCAAGTAGCTTTTAAACTTTTTAAATACCCCAAAACCTCATCAATCGGAGCAATTTCTTTTTTCATATTTGCATGAACCAATCTTCTTATAAAATATTCGTACAAAGAAGTCAATCTGGCAGCCAAATCAGGAGCAATTTCTCTATCAAGAGAATTTATAAATTCATAAATTATATTTTGCGTAGAAATAAGATTGTTGTGTGCAGCTTCTGTATCATGCTTTTCTATTGCAATTTTTGCTTTGTTTAAAAATTGTATTGCACCATCATATAGCATTATTAAAATCTGCTCTCTAGAGGCTGTTTCTATATTTGATTTTTGGTACTGTTTAACATATTGGTTCATATTTTAAAACTTCCTATTTACAATCGCTCCCTTGCCTTCAACCAGATTTTTAACGAAAATAGCAAGACTATTTGCATTGATGACTTGTACAACTTTGTTTGTTTGTTTTTCCATTATTACAATACTATTCGAGTTTTCATTCAGCTTTAATTCATATTTATTCGTTTGAGACAAATCTATTTTATTTTCGTTGAATTTTTTTTCTTCTTCGTGTTTTTCCTCTTGATTGTCATTGTTGAAATTGTCATTATCGCCAAAACTTTGTTCATGATTTTCTTTGTCCGGATCAACTTTTTGTTCTTTTGACAGTCCATCAACCATGCGAGTGTTAAGATTTCCGTTTGATTTCAATATTGAATTCAGTTCCGCCGAATTGGCATCTGGAAGCTGTCTGAGTTGAATTGGCGAAATTCCATCTAGTCCCATAATATTAACTTTCTTTAAATATTATAACTTATTTCCCTTTTCTTATAATAAATTATATAATGTATTTGTAAAAAAATACAGTTTTAAAGGAAAATCGATGCAAAAAATTTCAGATTTATTTATTCAAAATATCAAAAATATACCAATTTGGGCAAAACAGGTCGTTGCAAAAGAGTTAATGGAAGATTTAAAAAACAAACTCGATGAATTTGCAGGACTTTTGCAAACAGACGATTTGTTTCAAGAAATAGCACCGAAATTAACTTTCAAAGGTAAACAAGAGCTGGACAACAGAACAATGAATCTTTCTGACGGATACTATATTTTTATGAAAGACTTGTCAGAAGGAAACAATATTTTTGAAATCACAGTAAAAAACAACTGGACATTTGCTGACAGCTCAAAAATTTTCATAAAATTAAATGAATTGGAATTTTTACAAATAATAAATTCTGCAAACAACAAAAACATCGCAATTGCAATGTTTATTGCAGGAAAATTAAAAACAGGAGAATTTATTAAAAGAATTGGAAAAATCGATGCTGTTCAACTGGAACAAGCAATCAGATACCAAAAACAACTGAATGATGAAGGCCGCCACATCAAAATGGCAAGTGTTCTTATTAAATTGGGCTTTATTACAGACAAAGGTTTAGATAGTTTGCTTATATTAAAAGATGAAGCAAAAAAACGCCTCCCTGTTGGTGTCGGATTGTATTCGGTAAAATGCCAAACAAGCGAAGAAGAAATAGACCAAGTCTCAAGAATGCAAAGAGAAATCTCAAGACTCGAAAATGAAAATATTATAATGAAAAAAAGGTTGAAAAAACTATTAAATATCAATTAAAAAAACTAAAAATTACACACAAAAATGCTGTTAAATTAACAGCATTTTTTTAATTTTGTAAAAAAAGTTGCAAAATATTGTTAAGAAAAAATTTTTTAGTTGTTTTAAATTTGCATTTTTAATATAGAATTGTCTTATGGCTAGTGCAAATTATATGAATTTAAAAACAAGAATTCAAAAGCAACAAAAAAAGAAAAACAGGAGAGTTAGGGTTTATCATTCTTTTTTAACTATAGTGTTGCTTTTAGTGATTTTTCAGATTAGCTACAGTGCTTTATTGAATTTTGCCAAAATTGTTGTTTATCAGGCAAAAATTGCCAAAGCACAAGAACTGTTTAACAAAGCGGAATCTAGAAATAAATATTTAAAAAATGAAATAAAAAATTTCTCTTCAATGAAAAAAGTTGAAGCAATTGCACGTAACAACCTGAAAATGGCTGCAAAAGATGAAGTTTTGATTATCATAAATCAACCGCAATAAAAAAAGACAGAAAAAAAACAGTGACTGAGTTCAGAAATATTGGGCTTTTTTGAAAACTTTACATCAAAATTCGACAGAGATTTAACCTCTGAAAAAATGTCAGAGTAGCTATTTTACAACTTTGATTGTATATTTAACATCGCATATCTTTGATATAGAACTATATGCCAATTTGCGACGTTTTAGCATACTCATTTTAATCAATTCATTGCATAATAAATAATTTTTTTCAGACACTTTTTTCATTGAAATAAATCCATATAACCCAATATATACTTGTAATCGACAATTTTTGTCAAAACTTTAGTAATTTATTTTTTGTGTAAAAAATTGTAAACAATAATTTTATTGTATAATAAAATTATGAAAGTAAGAGTTATAGGAGCAGGGTTAGCAGGTTCAGAAGCTGCAATATATCTTGCAAAAAGGGGTTATGATGTAGAATTGTTTGAAATGAGGCCAAAATTTCAAACAGGTGCACACAAAACAGACTTGCCGGCAGAATTTGTCTGTTCAAACAGTCTTGGGTCTTTAGATTTGTTATCTGCTTCAGGATTGTTGATAGAAGAAGGAATAATGTTGGGCTCAACGTTATTTAAAGTTGCAAAAGAATGTTCAGTGCCTTCAGGAAATTCTCTTTCAATTGATAGAATTGGTTTTAGCAAAAAAATAAAAGAAATAATTGATAGTCTAAATATCAAAATCATCAATGAAAAATACGATAAAATCGACACTTCAACTCCGACAATAATCGCAACAGGCCCATTAACAGAAAGTGTTTTGTCAAAAAATATAAAAGATACTTTTAGCGAAGAAGATTTTCATTTTTTTGATGCAATAGCACCAATAATAGAAAAAGATAGTATTGATTTTTCAAAAGCATTTTATGCTTCAAGATGGGATAAAGGCAATGCTGATTTTATCAATTGCCCAATGAATAAAGAAGAATACGAAAATTTCTACAATATTTTAACAAATTCCGAACGTATGCCACTTCATGATTTTGAAAAAGAAGAAATGAAAAAGCATTACTTTGAAGGTTGTATGCCAATAGAAGTAATGGCACAAAGAGGTGTTGATACGCTTCGTTTTGGTCCTATGAAGCCTGTTGGCTTATTTGACAAGAGAATACCTACAGAATTTAAGAAAAACCAGTTTTATGCGGTTGTCCAGCTTAGACAAGATGACAAAATGGCGAATTTATACAATCTGGTTGGTTTTCAAACAAATTTAAAATGGGGTGAACAAAAAAAACTAATACAATCAATCCCTGGTCTTGAAAAAGCAAACATAACAAGATATGGCGTGATGCATTTGAATACGTTTATAAATTCTCCAAAAATTTTGAACAAATTTTTACAAACAAAACAAATCGACAATTTATTTTTTGCAGGTCAACTGACAGGTGTAGAAGGCTATAGCGAAAGCATAATAACAGGTCTGTTTAGTGCAATTAATTTAGATAGATTTTTAAAAACAGAAAAAATGATTGAATTAACAAATAATACAATGCTGGGTTCATTGATTGATTATATAACATATCCCGAACACAAAAGATTTCAACCTATAAATGCCAATTGGGGAATAACAGCAGGCATTGACGGTGATAAAAAGAAACTAAAAGACAAAAAATATAAAAACGAATTAAAATCAAAAAGAGCATTGGATGAAATTAAAAAAACCAAAGAGCTTTTATCATAAAGGAGTTAGAGATGAGATTTTTGACAAAAACAACAGAAAATTTTGAAGCAGATACAATAATATGCTTTATTTATGAAAACGACGAAAATCAATCAAATTTGTTTAAAAAATTGAACAAATTGTCAAATGAAGAATTAAAAAAACAAGTCTTTGATTACAAATCAACCACAGGAAGTTTTATGGATATTTTCAAATATTCAATAAACAAAGATGTAAAAGTGCTTGTTTGCGGATTGGGTAAAAAAGAAGAATTAACAAGAAAAAAATTCTCTCAAATAGTAGCAAATGCAACAAGATGTGCTAAAAAAATCAAAACAAAAGCACTAGGGATTGAACTTATAGAAAAAACTTCCGACTGTGAGTGCATTATGTCAAACTTCAATTCTGAAGATGCAGCAAAAATCATCTTTACAGCAGCAAGAATCGGCTTGTATGAATTTGACAAATATTTACCAAAAAATGAAAATAAAACAGAAATAATTGAATTAATTTGCAACGAAGAAACATCAAAAATAGAAAAAGGAGCACAAATTGGTGCATATACGTCTTTTGCGATGAAATTTGCAAAAGATTTGGTCAATGAATCAGCTCAAATTGTTACACCTTGTTATGTAGTAAAAATAGCTCAAGAAATTGCAAATGAACACAAATTGGAAGCAAAAATATACAATAAAAAAGAAATAAAAGAAATGAAAATGAATGCTTTTTTGGCTGTTGGTCAAGGAAGCGTAAATGAACCACAGTTTATTCATTTGACATACAAACCAAAAAACACACCAAGAAAAAAAGTTGCATTAATTGGAAAAGGGATAACATTTGATGCAGGCGGAATGAATATAAAACCTGCAACATCAATGCTAACTATGAAATCCGACATGACCGGAGCAGCAAGTGTTTTGGGTATAATTCAAGCAATTGCAAAAATACAACCAAATATAGAACTTCATGTAATCTCTGCTTTGTGCGAAAACATGACATCAGGAAGTGCCTACAAACAAGGTGACGTACTGACTGCAATGAATGGAAAAACAATAGAGGTTGATAACACCGATGCAGAAGGAAGGATTACACTTGCAGATGCATTATGCTATGCAGACAAACTGGGTGTAGATGAAGTAATTGATATTGCAACATTAACAGGTGCGGTTATTGTTTCTTTGGGACACAATATAACAGGGGTTTTGGGTAACAACCAAGAACAAATAGATAAATTCATAAAAATTTCAAAACTCTCTTGTGAAAATACTTGGCAAATGCCGATATTAGATGAATTAAAAGACAATTTAAAATCAGAAATTGCTGATTTTAAAAATACAGGAGGCAGAAATGCAGGCACATCTACAGCAGGCTGGTTCTTGTCTAACTTTACAAAATCATCAAAATGGATGCATTTGGATATCGCAGGAACAGCATATCTGGAAAAATCAAACAAAGAAACGCTCTCAGGCCCAACAGGGGTAATGATAAGAAGCTTAATTAACTATTTGTTATCATAATTTTAAAGGTGGTTTTAAAGCCACCTTTAATTTTTATAAAAACAAAAAAACCACTCTTTTTTGAGTGGTTTTTAAATATTTGTTTAAAATTAATTTCTAAAAGAAACTAGGTTTTTTAACATTTTGAGCACCTTGCATAGCTTCCCAATTTGCAGCCATGATTTTTTTGAATGATTTAAGTGCTGTATCTTCTAATTCACCAAGTTCTTCAGCATTAATAATCAATTCTCTTAATGGTAATAATGCTCTTTGATCACGCAAAACACCAAGAGCAGCTGCAGCACCAGCTCTAACCAAATCGTTTTCTTTTTCGTTTTTCATTACTTCGATTAGTGCAGGAACAGCTTTTTTATCGTTCAATTTTCCCAAAGAAGTGACTGCATAAATACGGACATTTACCCATTCATCTTTTAACATGTTGATAATTTTATCAACACATTTTGGGTTTCCAATCTCACCCAATGCACGAGTTGCATCACATCTAACATTTACTTTTTCATGGTCTAAAGACTCAATCAAAGCATCTGTTGCAACATCGCCAATTTCAATCAATGCTTCTGTTGCCGTAATGCAAACTTGAGGATTTTCATCGTTTAGTGCTTCAACCAAAGGTTCAACAACAATTTCGCCGCCCAATCTACCTAGCGCACGAGCTGCACGAACACGAACATCAACATTTCTATCTAAACGCAATGATTCAATCAATGGAACTGTAGCGTTTACATCGCCCAATTCACCCAATGCACGAGCTGCATATAGACGAACTGAACCGTTTTTATCATTTTTCAAGACATCAATCAATGGTTCAACGGCATTAAAATCACCCATTTCGCCAAGAATTCTTGCAGCATTATATCTAACTTTTTCTGAATTAGAAGTTCTCAAATCATTAACTAATTCATCAAAAGATTTTTTAGCTGATTTTTTTCTATTGTTAACACTAATTGTCATTGATTTCCTCCAATAACATTTACACACTATTACCTATATTTTATTAAAAACAATTTATTATTTTTTATTTACTTTTTTTGATTGCTTTATGAAGTTTTGTTACGGAAATTTTCGTATTTACTTGAAATTTTTAACCGCTTGATTATATTAACATTTTTTTTAGTGTTTGTCTTACATTATTTGATTTAAGAAGTGTTTTTTTATAATTATTTTTTTATACATTGCGAACATTGAGTTTTTACGTATAATACTCGATTAACATTTTTTAACAAAAAATTTCATTTATTTTATATTTGTGTTTGTAAAAAAGTTTTCCATGCATGAAATTTAAAAAAAATTCAAAAATTAAGTAAGAAATTTTAAACGACTGCCATGGATTTTAATTCTATTAGCGAAATAGAAATCAAATTTTAAAAAATAAAATATCGGAACGACAGGATTTGAACCTGCGACCCCTACCACCCCAAGGTAGTACGCTACCAAGCTGCGCCACGTCCCGATATTGTATTTGATTTTCAATTTACATTTATCATTATACTAGCAAAAATTTTTATTCACAAGTCTTATAAAACAAAACGAGGGAAAAATGAAAATAAACAACACCATCACAAACAGAACATCTTTTACATACAATAAAGCATTTCATGATGAAATAAGAAACAAATTAGTTCGCCAAAAGAAAAACAAAGCAATAGCGGCAACTCTTCTTGAATTAGAAAAAGAATCGCTTGCAATGGAAGATAAAATCAATGCATTAGAAAAATCTTATGGCGGAGTGCAACAGCCCAGCTATCAGATTTTAGTCGATTGTTTAAAAAATCTGAAATTGACTATATCAGGTTATTTTGAAAAGTATTTTCCACAATTTGAATACAACAAAAAAAGTTTTGAAGAATATTCAAACGAGCTTAAAACATGCACGCAAGCAGAAGAACATTACTGGCGTTCCGAACTACAAGAAAGTTTAAGCGTAGTACCATTTACTGTTGATGATGGGCAAGATGTTATATATGACTATCGCAATACCGAAGTTGCAAAAGAAGTAGAAGCAAAACCAAATGCCCAAGAAAGCAAGATAAATGCCATTCAAGAAAACACAAGTGACATCCTCACGCAATATATACCAACAGCCTCGTCGCCAAAAAGTCTTGATGATGTAGTTGGTTTGGAAGAAATTAAAAAAACACTACAAGAAGAAGTTATTGACTATTTTGAACATCCCGAACTGATTCAAATGGATAAAGAAGAGTATGGAATCAGTCCTACAAGTACTATTTTGTTTTATGGGCCTCCAGGATGCGGCAAAACATACATTACAGAAGCACTTGCCAACCAATCAGGTATTAGCATGTATAAAATGGATGTTTCAAAAATTGGCTCAAAATTCGTCAATCAAACAGCAAGCAATATTCAAAATGCTTTTGATTATTTAGAAAAAATAACCAAAAACACCGGAAAACCTGTGTTATTGTTTATGGATGAAATAGATTCTCTTGCGATAAATAGAAAAACAAACTCAGATGATTCTTCGGAAAATTTAAAAACAACTTCTACTTTATTAAAACTCGTACAAGAAGCAAAAGATAAAAACATAATTATAGTCGCAGCAACAAACATGCGAGATGCGATGGATGATGCTTTGATAGACAGATTTGAGACTGAAACATATTTTGGTTTGCCTGATAAAAATGGTATAAAAAATCTTTTAAAAGCAAAATTGTCAAATTTGTCAAAAGGACAAAATCTATCACAAAACGATGAAAAACTAGATGAAATAGCAAATGAATTGTTAGGTTATTCAAATCGTTCAGTTGTGCATATACTTGAAAAATCAGCAAAACTTGCAAGAAGAAATTCAAGAAGCGAAATAACGCCGCAAATATTTATGCAAGCGATAAAAGAATGCGACTACGAAAAAATAAAAGAAGAAAAATATCAAAAAAATAACACAAGCAAAAAAATCGGATTTATCGCTTAGAGACAAGATGTCCCAGTTGAGATATTTTTGTTTTAATAATACTAGAATTTTTAAAAACAAAAAATGGCAAATAAATAAAATTTACAAAAGCATAAAAACATGCCAAAGTTTTGTTTTGATTCTTTGTTAGTTGATTGTAAAGCAGAGGCTTTGGACAATTACAATTTTTAAACACGCAAGGAAGCGGATTTTTTTGCAATGAAAAATTTTTGTCATTTATATTACCTAAAAAATTTGTTTTAAAAAATCTTGATGAATAACAACGATAAACGCTGCCATCTTCGTATATAATTGCACTTTTTACACCTGCATAACAAATTTTTGAAAAAGTCGTTGGATTGTTTTCTTGTTTTTCCAAATATTGATTCAAAAAACGAATTTGTTGATAAGAATGATTAATGTTATTATTTTTTGCAAACAACAACAAATCATTCAAAATACTCGTTTTTTTATCATTCATTTCAAAAATAGGAAACAAAAAATTTACGGTTGTTGTTTTTGGTTTTAAAAGAATAAATTTTTCCAACTTTTCAAAAAGCTCTTCAGTATTTTTGTATTGTTTAATAATTTCATCAAAATGAAAACTGATGTCATAATTAAGCAAAGAATCGCCTAAAATTTCAAAAACTTTTTGATATTTTGATATATCAAAAGAAAAATTTGTAATTAAATTAATTTTAAAACCTTTATTTTTAATTTTATCAATCAAATTATAAAACTCAAGATGACACATAGCTTCGCCACCTGTAATGGTGATTTCAAAAGTTTTGTCTAGACTATCCAGAAAATTTAAAAAATTTTCTATTGTTTTATTTGATGCACATTTTTTGTTTTTTTGTTCATGCTTACTCTGTGAGCAATAGACACATTTATATGTACATTCTTGCGTAATTATAAAATCTATAAATTTTTCTTTTTTCATGAAATAAATTATAGCACTAAAAAATCCCGCTTTGATAAGCGGGATTTTTATATAGAACTAAAATTAATATCTGTAGTGAACAAATGCTTTATTAGCTTCAGCCATTTTATGAGTATCTTCTTTTTTCTTAACAGCTGAACCCATTGAATTTGATGCGTCCATGATTTCATTTGTTAATTTTTCAATCATAGATTTACCACCTCTTTTTCTTGCAGCTTCAATAATCCATTGAGAAGCAAGAGCAGTACCTCTGTCAGCTTTTACATCGATTGGCACTTGGTAAGTAGAACCACCAATACGACGAGCTTTAACTTCGATTAACGGAGTAGCATTTGTAAGTGCTTTTTTGAATGTTTCGATTGGTTCAGATTTAGTTTTTTGTTGAACTTGTTCCATAGTTGTGTAAAAAATTCTTTGAGCAACAGATTTTTTACCTTTTTTCATTAATCTGTTGATGAATTTTGCTATATCTACACTGTTATATATAGGATCTGGAGCTGGAATTCTTTTAGCTGGTTTTGATCTTCTAGACATTATAAATTAACCTTTCTTATTTTTTAGCTTTAGCTTTTTTGGCACCGTATTTAGATCTTGATTGCATTCTATTTGCAACACCCTGAGTATCTAAAGTACCTCTTATGATATGATATCTAACACCAGGAAGGTCTTTAACCCTACCACCTCTGATCAGCACAACAGAGTGCTCTTGCAAATTGTGTCCAATACCTGGAATATATGAAGTAACTTCGAATCCGTTAGTTAAACGAACACGAGCAACTTTTCTCATAGCAGAGTTTGGTTTTTTAGGAGTAGTTGTATATACTCTTGTGCAAACTCCACGTCTTTGTGGACAGCTAGTAAGAGCTGGTGATTTTGTTTTATCTTTAATCTTTTGTCTTTCTTTTTTGATTAATTGATTAATTGTAGGCATATTTTCCCCTTAATATTAGTTACTGTACTATATATTTCACTATAAACAATGTTTGAAGTCAATATATTTTTTAAATTTCATCAACTATTTATTAACTTTTGTTAAATTTTAAGTTATAATCTTTTTATGGATCCAAAAAGAGTATTAGAAAAAGTCGAACACGATCTTAGCCATTTTATGATTAGTGAAATGTGCAAAGACAACCCTGAATTAAGAGGGAAACCTGACATGTACAAATACAAGGGTTTAAGCGTATCTGCCGACCCTGATTCAAAAGCTAAAGAAAAAACAATATCTGTAAGAATAGGAGCACTGGAGGCAGAATTTAAAATCGAAACAGGAGATAAAAATTCCGGTGCTCTTGCTCCTTATGAAGAAAATTTGGTCAGAATTTGGATTTTGCAAGGTGAAAACAGCTACAATTTAAAAGCAATATTCAACAAAAGCGAAGAAAAAAAGACAATACCTATTATACCTTTTGATTTAGAAGAATTTTTTGAAACCAACCAACAATAGATTAGTCCTTTTTACTAAAGCCTTCCAATAATTCTTGTGAATATTCTTCAAATCTGTTTTCTAGTATTGATTTTCTCAAATCTTTCGCCAAATTAATAAGAAAATGAATATTATGAATACTCATTAAAGTTGCAGCAGTAGCCTCTTGCGTCCTATATAAATGTCTTATATAAGCTTTTGTATGATTTCTACAAGCGTAACAATTGCAATTTTCATCTAATGGAGAAAAATCATCTTCGAATTGTTTATTTTTTATGCATTTATTTCCTTGATATGTAAAAAATGTGCCATGACGAGCGTTTCTCGTTGGCAGCACACAATCAAACATATCAACGCCGAATCTTATACCATTAATTAAATCAACAGGTGTTCCGACACCCATCAAATATCTGGGCTTATTAAATGGCAATAATGGAGCAGTTAGCTCTGTTATGTGATTTTTGATATCAACCGGTTCTCCAACAGACACGCCACCAATTGCATAACCTACTGCATCAAATTTTGAAACAAAATTTGCCGACTCAACCCTTAAGTCATCAAAAAATGCACCTTGAACTATAGGGAAAAGTGCTTGGTTGTAGTTTTTATGTGCTTCAAAACACCTTTCGAGCCACTTTTTTGTTTTTTCTAAAGCACTTTTTGCTTCTTCATAAGAACAAGGGTAAGGTGCACATTCATCAAACGCCATAATGATATCCGCACCTAAATCTTCTTGGATTTGCATAGAGATTTCAGGCGAAATAAAATGTTTTGAGCCGTTTTTTGGATCGCTAAAATACACACCATCGTTTGTTATTTTTCTTAATTTTGAAAGAGAAAAAACTTGAAACCCGCCAGAATCCGTAAGAATCGGCTTATTGAAATTCATCCAACCATGCAATCCGCCTGCAGCTTTTACTCTTTTTGTTCCTGCTCTTAAATACATGTGATAAGAGTTTGCAAGAATTATTTGAGCCCCTGTAGATAGTATTTGGTCATTAGTGAGCATCTTGACTGCACTATTCGTTCCAACAGGCATAAAAATTGGAGTCTCAATAACCCCATGCGGAGTAGTAAATACACCCGCACGAGCATGAGATTTTGTAGAAGTTTTAATTAATTCAAAATTAAAAAAATCACTATACGACATTTATTGTCTAAAACCACCTAAGCTATCAACAATAAGTTCGAACATGTTTTTGTAATTGTCACAAATTTCATTTTCTGTAAAATACAGTGCCATTTCTCTTTTTGCAGATTCAACACTATCAGAAGCATGAACAAGATTCATTGTAGAATATGAAGAAAAATCAGCTCTGATTGAACCATCATCAGCTTCATCCGGACGAGTTGAACCAACAATGTGTCGAACGCCTTTTATTGCATTATTTCCTTCAATAACCATTGCAACAATCGGGCCAGAAGTTATGAAGTTAATTAATTCTTGGTAAAAAGACTTTCCAAAATGTTCTTCATAATGCTTTGCGGCAATTTCTGGAGTAACATTCATTAATTTCATACCAATAATTTTGTATGACTTGTCTTCAAATCTTTGTAAAATTCTACCTATTAAACCTCTTTTTACTCCGTCAGGTTTAATTGCAACAAATGTTCTTTCCATAATACACCTTTCTGTTAATACAAATTCATTAGAACACACTTTGATGATTTAAGCAAATTATATTTAAAGTACTTCATTTTAAGTAAATTTTTATTAAAAAAATACCTTGATGATTTTTTTCTAATATAATGAGTATACTAGAGTTAGTGGGAGTAATAAATGTATAGAAATAATGGTGCGAACTGCATTGGCAAGTGGCATACAAATTCAAACACAAACGAGTTTTACGCTAATATAAATACATCGGTTGTACTTGCCAAATCTCAAGTACCAACAAAACACAAACAGCTTGCAGCTAATTATGTTCTTATCAAAAAAATATTTGGCTATAGTTCAGCACCTATACCGATAACAAACTCTGATAAAGCAATTTTGGCTCGACATGGTTATACAACACTAGAAAACAGCACAATCTCCCAAATAAACAAACAAATAGAACAACTCAAAAGCTGGTCTAACAGTGGGGATATCTTGTTGGGTGTTTATTCAAATGAATTGTTTGAAATAAGAATTAAAGAACTTAAATTTTTAAGATTAACAATGAACAAAAATAGACGCATCGAATTTCAAGAAGGGTATAAAGCTCTCGAAAAATACATTGAATATATTGCAAAATAATTTATAAAAAAGTTGATTTTTTGTTATTTAATGATATTTTATCAGTAGGAGGTAATTATGCTTAACAAAGTTATTACAATAGTATTTTTCAGCACAATCTTAATCGGAAATGTTGGTTTCTGTGCCGAAACTAACCCAACTACAACAACTAACACAAGTTATGATTACAACTTCGATGAAAATTCGTTTAACATAAGCGATGAACAATTCAAAGAAGCACAAGAAATTGAACAAGATAACGAAAAACAAACATTCACGTCTAAAGTTATCAATTCTAGCCATTTTTCACCAAGCACAGCAACAAAGACTTGGATTCCGTTTAGAAAAAATAACGATTAGTTTTAAAAACTTTCATAAATGATAAAATTCCTATCAGTTTTGATAGGAATTTTATGGTGTAAACTTAAATTACAACTTTCTTCTTAAGAAGGAATAATATTTTCAGAAGCTTGGTTGGTTGTGTTTTCTAGAGATTTTTCTTTGTCTAATTTTTCTTGTTCTTTTATTTCAGCCATAGCTTCAGGAAGAATTGTTTCAAAAACTTGAACCAAATTTGGGTCGAATTGTTTTCCTGCACATTGTTTTATTATGTTTAGTGCTTCTTGCGGAGAAAGACTTTTTCTATAAGCACGATTTGATACCATTGAATCAAACGCATCTGCTATTGCAATAATTCTAGAACCCAAAGGAATTTCTTCTCCCTTAAGACCATAAGGATAACCGCATCCGTTATAGTATTCATGGTGGTATTTGATAATTTCCGTAATATCGTATAGCTGTTTGATATCTTCAAGTATCTTTACGCTATAGTGAACATGCATTTTGATTTTTTCATACTCTTCATCTGTTAATTTTTGGGTTTTGTTTAGGATGTTTTCTGCAACACCTATCATACCAATATCATGCAAAAGTCCGGCAAGTTCTATTTGACTGACTTCAGCAGGTTTTAGTGCCAACTTATTTACAATTTTTGCAGCATAATAAGCAACTCTTCGGCTTCTGCCAAGCGTAAAAGAATCTTTTGCATCCAATGCTTCAATAATTGCTTTTACAGTACCCGAGAACAATTCTTTCAAATCATTTATTAAATTTTCATTATCAATTTTCAATTGATAACATTCAAGAGCAGATTCTACAATCATCAACAACTCATCCGGAGAATAAGGTTTTTTTATGTATCTGTAGATTTTTGCGTAGTTGATTGCGTCAATTAAAATTTTGACATCAGAATAAGCTGTCACCAATAAACGCATTGTTCTGGGCTGTATTTCATTTACTCTTTTTAAGAATTCAACACCGTCCATAATTGGCATTTTGTGGTCGGACAAAATACAATCAAAAGTTTGCGTTTTTAAAATTTCTAATGCTTCTATTGCACTATGGGCTTTTGTTATATCGTATTTAGAACGAAGTGTTCTATACAAAAGTGCCAAATTATCCTCTTCATCATCTACAATCAATATCTTGTATCTTTTATCTTCCATCTTTAGTTAACCTCACATTTTCTCTTGTTCTTCTGATGTATCATTTGAATTTTCTTCCGGGGATTCAATTTTTGGTGTTGACTGATTAATTGGCAATATTATTGTAAATTTTGTACCTTTTCCAACAACAGAATCGACATTTATTGTTCCTTTGTGGTCACTGATTACACGATATGATATACTCATACCAAGCCCTGTGCCTTTTCCAACAGGTTTTGTTGTAAAGAAAGGATCAAAAACTTTTTTTAGATTTTCTTCAGGAATACCTGAACCTGTATCAATAAATTCTAATTTTACTTTGTCGTTTAATTTTGACAAATTAATCGTAAGAGTGCCTGATTCTCCCATTGCATCTTGGGCATTGTCTAAAATATTCATAAACACTTGATTCAATTGTCCGCCATAAGCCTCAATTTTAGGCAGGTCAGGAGCATAGTTTTTAATTACTGTAATTCTGTTTTTATATTTGTTATTCAAAATATTCAACGTTGTATCAATTTCTTTTGGAATATCGATTTGGCTGATTACCATTTCTTCCATACGAGAAAAATTCTTCAAATCAAGAACGATATTTTTAGTGCGTTCCGTACCTTCGATACAACTTCTAATCAAATCTTTTATATCATCTCTCAAGAAATCTATATCGATTTGTTTTCTTAGGGCTGAAATTTTTGTTTTTATTTCATCAGGGAAATATGAATTGTTTTCTTCATACAAATCAATCAATTTAAGCAAATCTTCTGTATAATTTTGCAAAATCATTATATTGCCATGGATAAAATTAACAGGATTATTGATTTCATGTGCAATCCCTGCAACTAATTCACCAAGAGAACGCATCTTTTCACTGTGAACCATCATTGCTTGAGTTTCTTTTAGTTTGTAGTTTGCAGTTTCCAGTGCTATTGTTCTTTCTTGAACTTTTAATTCCAATGATTGGTATAATTCGTTAAGCTGAAATATCATTTCATTGTATGAAAAAATCAAATCATTAATTTCTTCAAAATTTGTATTTTCCAATTTTGCATCAAAATTCCCATTTGAGATTTTTTTTGCAGCAAGCGAAAGCTTCGTGATGGGTTTTGAAATTATAGACGCAACAATAATTGCAATCAGTGTACCTATTAATATAAAAACAGGTAGTACAATCAATAAGCTCTTAAATGATTTGTCTAAATATTCTTCATAAGTATAAGATTTTGGAACACCCAAATAAAGCGTATATGTATCAGACAAATTGTATTCCAAGGGATCAATAGAATCAATATTGTATTTTGCATTGTATGTACTTGTTTTCTTTTTATCTGAATCCAGAAAAACGATTTTATTTGTAGTGTTGTCTTCAATATATGCATAAGCAAGCATATCATCTGTTTTAAGAAGGTTAATTATAGCTTTTGTTGTCGAATATTCATGTTTTCCACTATCTACTGTTAATGATTGCTAAACCATTCTTGATATCAATTGTCTGAGTTCCG
>CAKUUG010000014.1 GCA_934692665.1 uncultured Candidatus Melainabacteria bacterium
CTTTCTCACTATATAAAAGACCATGCAGAAAATTATGGTATTGTTGAAGCAAAAGAATATAGAGTGTTCTTGACTTCAAATCCTGAAAATACAAAATTCAATCTAAAAATTGATTTAGGTGGCGAATTGGAACCTGTATTAATTACTCAAAACTTAATCAAATCTCAAGAATTTGCTAGATTAAAAGACGCTTATCCAAAAATAAGAGAATTTTTAATCGAAGAAGAAAAAATGCTAAAAGCTGAAACAGAAAATGGCTCAGTCGATATAACTTCTTTCACTCAATTGTCAAAAATGATAGAAGACAGAGGACAAAAAGGTATGCAAATCCAACGTTTCAAAGGTTTGGGAGAAATGATGCCTCAACAACTTTGGGAAACAACAATGGATCCTGCAAATAGAACCCTAAAAAGAGTGTCACTAGAAGATGCGCAATTGTGTGATGAATTGTTTGATATATTGATGGGTGATAATGTTGCCCCCAGACGTGATTTTATCGAACAAAACGCAGTCTATGCAACAAATATCGATGTGTAGATAATTTTTTAAAGAAAATCAAAAATGTCTTTTTTTTAAAAAAAAGACATTTTTTTTGGCAATTTTTTTTACTCGCTTTACTTTATTGTAATATCAAAAAATAGTCAAGAAAAGGAAAGTGTCATGCCAATCGCTAGTTTAATCTCAAAACAATTGCCAAATGCATTAACAGCATGTTCTAAAATAACAAAAGGCATAGGTAGTGCAGCTTCTACATGTGAAAAAGTATCAGGAAGTTTGAACAACATAAATAGTGCCGTAAAAAATATTGACGAACTTGCTCAAGCTCCAAAAACAATAATTATGGGCTTTAATAATGCAAGAAAATCTGTCTCTGAAGCAAATGCACAAATAAAAATCTATAAAGAAGTAGGGCTTTTTCCTAGCAAAGAAAGAATAGCAGAAGCAAAAATAGAAAGTTTAATGCAACAAATATTTGCAAATGGCCAATTAGACAATTTGCAAAGAGTTCCAACAACATACAATTTCCTTCCTCAAAAACTATTATCAGAAGAACCTTTGGTATTGCAAAGAGACGAATTACAAAAATTGTTGTTAACAACAGATCCTAAAAAAAAGCCTTTTAAAAAAAGAATAGACGGAGGAGAACGTATAAAAATTAGAATTGGAACATTGAGCAATAAAAACAAAGTTTCCATTTTAGAATATTTTAAAAAAGGCAACACAACAGAGCCTTATGCAAAACAACATATATTATTTTTACCCCAAAGTGGCGTTTTTCCTGCTACCATTAAAGAAGACTGTTTAATAAATGGAGTAAGAAAAAAAACAAACTTCATTGGCGGCAACATAATTGAAAATTATCTACAAAGTTAGATAGTGTCTGACTAGTTCAAAAATCTTGTCATGTTGATTTAAAATGAATACAACAATAATAGAAACTACAAGACCAATTATTGCTTTTGTAATATCTTTTATAACGTGTTTGTAGACTTTCTTTTCAGTAATAAAGCGAAGCCTGTTATACAAAGCGATTTCTCTTCCTGCCAAAACCCCCAAAAATACCCACGTTGTAGACATCGGAATATTGTTCAGTTGTTTAAAATACAACAAGATACAAGCATAAACAATATCAATAATCGTTGCTGAGCGTACATCTTGCGTATTGGTCTTCAATTTTATTATGTTTTGAATTTCGCCGCCACGTTTGTAACAGATTATATACAATAAACCCAAAAACACTACCATACTCATTATCATCTGAACAAGGGTGAGCCTTCTTGGCAAAAATACAAACAAAATTGCACCATCTTGCAATAACCATGATGACCACAAAAAAGCTGTTGAAATCCACTTTGCAACAATCCAAGGTTTTGATATTGTTTTGTACTTTTTATACATGAACCTTTTTTCAACTTTTCTTGCAATAAAGAAATACAAAATCAATGAAACCAACAATGCACTTGTATAACCGACAAAAGACTTCAAGACCATAAGTCCGATTACTTGTCCTGTTGAAAAAATACTAATAATCAAAAACGCCGTTGCAACAGGGATACCTTTTTTTGTTAAAAACAACAAAATAATCGGAGGTAAAATATGCCACCAATAAAAAGTCTCAGGATGCGGAACTCTATCCAAGAGTCCAAACGCCATATCGCCGTCATTGATTATCCAACCGGTCACAAAAGTCACTAAAAGTATCGTTCCTGTAAACAACCACACCTGCCATACGGGACGGTGTTTTGTTGTTGACAAAAAAGTACCCAGTGTTTGGATTACGTCATTAGAAACACAAGCATATAGGGAAAGTAGAAACCCTATAATCATAAAAATGTTGCTTGTATTTATACTTGTCATATTTAATCCAACTACATATCAATAGAATTCATTATTTCGTCACTTGCTTCAAAATTTGAATAAACATTTTGCACATCATCGTGTTCGTCTAACTTTTCAAGCAAAAGAACAATTTTTTTTGCAATTGCCGCATCTGTTATTTCATTAGAATTTGATGGAATTCTTGTAAATGCTGCACTTTTTATTGTATAACCGAGATTTTCTAAACCTTTTGCAGTAGATTCCAATTTATCGGTTGTTGTTTTTATTTTGTAATCATTTTCGTCTTCATCTTCAAAAACATCCATAGGGTCGAACTCCATAGAATCTTCGAATAATTTGTCGAAATCGAACATTTTAACTTCTTCTTTTGAGCGTTTGCCTGCTTCAACAGGTTTGTCTATTGCAATCATTCCGCATGGTTCAAAAATCCAGCCTACACAACCGGTCTCACCCAAATTTCCGCCAAATTTTGTAAAATAGCTTCTTATATCACCTGCAGTACGGTTTCTGTTGTCTGTTGCAGCTTCTATAAATACCGCAACACCGCCTGCTCCATATCCTTCGTATGTTATTTCTTCATAGTTGTCTGTTCCACCATTTCCACAGCCTTTGTCTATTGCACGTTTTATGGTGTCGTTTGGCAATCCGCCGGCTTTTGCTTTTTCGACTGCTGTTCTGAGTCTGAAATTTCCGTTCAAATCACCGCCGCCGATTTTTGCTGCTATGATGATTTCTCTGGAAAATTTAGCAAAGTTAACTCCTCTGGCCGCATCAGCTTTTGCTTTTTTGTGTTTAATGTTTGCCCATTTAGAGTGTCCTGACATAAATTGCTCCTTAATTGTATTTTTCTTTATTATCTCAAAAAAATTTTTGATGAGCAAGAAAAAAATTAATAAACATGATAATATAAAATGGTGAAAATACTACTTGTTACAGATTTATACCCAATAGAAAAAGACTCTACAATCCCAAAAGCAATAGAAGATTTTGCTCTTGGGATAAAAGAATTTGGAATAGAAATTTGTGTCATTCGCCCAAATTTTTTATTAAATACATTGATTAGAAAACACAAAATATTAAAAAACGGTACTTACTTTTCAAACAACATAAAAATCTTTAATAAAAATTTTATTTTGCCTTTTTTGAATAATGATATTTCTTTTTTAGACGAAAAATTCGACATAATAATTTCTCATCTTCCATCAGGACATATATATTCTTTTTTAATCAACAAAAAACTGAATTTGCCTCATATAGCAATAGTTCATCAAAGCGACCGGAGAGTTTTAGACAATTTTAAATATAAATTTTATTTTAAAAACAAACTCAAAAAAGCACTCGATTCTGCAACAAAAATCGGAGCAAGAAATACTTTTTTAAAAGAAAAATTTAAAGCAGACTTTATTTTGCCTTCTTTTGTCGAAAGTAAAAATATAATAGAAAAAAAAGTTTTTAAAAACAAAAAACTAAAACTTGTCACTTTGTCTCAATTAATAAAAAGAAAAAATATAGATTTGACAATAAAAGCACTATCGAATGTCGATTTTGATTTTGAATACAATATATATGGAAATGGGCCGGAAAAAAACAAACTTCAAAAATTAATAAAAAATTTAAATTTAGAAGAAAAAATAAAACTAAATCCATATTTACCTCACGAACAAATATATTCAAAATTGGATGAAAATGATGTTTTTATTTTGACATCAGTTAACGAAAGTTTTGGAATATCTTATATAGAAGCGATGTCAAGAGGGCTTGTTGTTGTAGGGACAAAAAACACGGGAATAGATGGAATAATAAAAAACAACATAAATGGTTTTTTAATAAATCCAAAAACCGATGAAATCACTGAAATATTAAACAAAATTAACAAAATAAATAAAGAAGAAATATCTGATAATACAATAAAAACCATAAAAACTCTAACAAAAGAAAAAGTTATTAAAGACTATTTAGATGTTATTTATTCAGTTTTGAATTGATTTTTCAAGCCAATCAGCAGCTCTTTTTCCTGCTAATATTTTTCCATCAACACGAATACCATAGCCAAAAGGGTCTTCGCCTTTGTTTATTCCATCAATATCAATACAGATTGGTTTATAAACCGTATCAAAATCAGACGAGCGGAGAGAGTGGGCATTTGTATCAGAAAAAGCTCTTAAGTAACAGTTGTTTCTGTTTGCTTCTTCTTTGGTTAAGTATAATTTGTGATTACATGTAAATACCCCAAAATGAGCTGCCGGAGAAACTTCATAAATAACAACACCATCTGATAGAACGATTTCTTCGCCGGACTGGATATAGGTTTTGCATTGAAGATCTAAATAAGATGTCAAACTATCCGATGAAGCTTGTGCCCAATTCCAACCCGTATTAACATGCCAAGTTACAACCGAATTAATTTCTTCAGCAAGGATATTTGAACATTGAACTTTTTTTGCTGTTACGTTGTCGGCTATAGTTTCGCAAAAATATGTTGCACTATTAACCAAACTCCCATCAGGTTTCATTCCCAAATCCCCATTTAAGTAATATTTATCTGATGTAATAAGGGTTTGTATTATTTGGTAGAGGGTATTATGAGCTTTTTTAAATTTCATTATGTTTTCGTTGGGTTTGGAATTTATTGCAACAGGAATAATGACAGCTGTAATTATCCCGACAACAACGAGAGTTATCATAACTTCTGCCAAAGTAAATGCTTTTTTCATATTTTCTCCATAAATGTGTTGTTTTTAAAAAGAATTTTAGTACATGTATGTCCTTTTTGTCAATGAAAAAAGTATATGGATGTTGTTTATATAGTTACATCAATGTCCTAAAATTGTTTCGTATTTGTTATAAAAAGATTGGATAAATAATGTTACTTGAAACCGACAAAGCACTACTGGGGAAAAAATTTAGACATTATAGAAAAATAAAAAAAATGACACAATTTGAACTTGCGGAAAAAGTAGGCTTAAATGAAAAACAAATTTCAAGAATAGAATCAGGACTGAATTATCCGACTTATGTAACTTTTGTAAAATTAATAGAAATATTAGAAATAGACATAAATTACTTTCTAAAAGACAATGACACCGAAAAATATTTTTCAAATAATGAAATTTTTTCAATACTCAAAAAATCAAACGAATCGGAAATTAAAATATTTACAGATACAATAAAAAGCCTCAAAAAAAGCCTAAAAAACTACAAACTTTCATAATAATCTTTTAAGATTTTTGTATCGATTTCGATATTTGGACTTTCGCACACTAAAGCACCTTTTATGTCGAATTTTTTCATTGCTTTTAATAAATCTTTGTAATTGAAATCGCTATCATTAAAGACTAAATGTCTTATTTCACCTTTGTCATTGTATTGAATACCTGCAACATGGCCATGGAAATTGTTAAGTGCAATTTCTCCCAGCTCTTTTCCGATTTTTTCAAAAATACTTGAAAATTCATCATAAGTATTGAATTTTCCATTTTCTCTAGCATGAATGTGAGCAAAATCAACACAAGGGAGCATATTTTCAAAATTTTTCGACAATTCTACAATCTCATCTAATGTTCCCCATTGACTCTTTTTTCCTGTTGTTTCAGGTCTTAGCCAAATATCTATATTTTCTTTTTTTAATGTATCAAAAATCTCATTGTGAACTTCGATTAGTTTTTTTGTAACATCTTTTGAATCATCTTTCAAATAAAACGCAGCATGATATGTAACAGAATACGCACCCAATACACTGCCTGCCCTTGCTGTATCAAGCACTCTTTTTATGCTTGCTTGCAATTTTTCTTCTTCTTTTGCATTCAAATTGATATAATATGGCCCATGATGAGTGATTAGTTTGTTGTTACGATTTAAAATATATTCTTTTGTTTTCTCGCTGTAGCGAACCCCGTGGACAAATTCAACTTCCAATCCATCCAGATTCATTTCATCTAATTTTAAAAAAGCATTTGAATAGTCTTTTGCATTTGATGGTATGCCTGCTGTTAAAAAATTCAATTTTTCAGGTTTTATTTTCATTTTAAAATTTCTCCAACCAAGGGTTTAAATATACTACAAAAATCTTCAGCAACAAAAACTCCCCAAGTACCAACTTGTACAACATCTAAAGAAATATAGCCAAGAGGTGCTGCAATCAAGATTTCTTTTTTAGAAGTCTTTATTATTTCACCATATTGATGATTGTGATTTTTAAAGATTTTGTGAGCTTTGATTATTTTCATCTCTGCCCCTCTAAAATAACAATACACTGTATAAAAAGGGTTGCATGCCCTGATTAGTGCATCTATATCATCAATCGTACTGTTCCAATTTATTTTAAAATATCCGTTTACAATAGGGGCTTTTTTGAATTTTGTTGTTTTATTTTGAGAAATTCTTTCAATTTTTTCATTGTTTTCGATATTTTTTAATGTTTTACAAAGTGCATCGGATATCATAAAGTTAGTTTTATTAAATAAAGTCCCCATAGTTTCGAATGGAGATATTTCAAAACTTTCTTGATAAATAATATCCCCTGTGTCAAAATTTTCATCCATAAAATGAAGAGTTATTCCTGATTTTTTTTCATTGTTTTTTATTATATGAAAATATGGCATTCCACCACGATAATCAGGCAACAATGAAGGATGACAGTTTATAAAACCTTGTTTTGTTGTTTTTAAAAAATCAGAAGATAGCTTAATATTGTATGAACAAACAACCCCAATATCTGCATTTAGCGATTTTATTTTTTCTATAAATTTTTCTTCGTTTGGTGAATTTTCAAATTCAAGAAAATTTAGTTTTTTATCTAATGAAAAATTTTTAAATGCACGATAAGAAATATTGTCTTTCAAAGGCGGCACAACACCAACGATATCGAAATTGTTTTTTAACAAATTATCTAAACAAATAATTGCCATATCAGGCGTGCCAACAAAAATTATTTTCAGTTTATCCATTTCTAATTTTTCCATAAATCTCTATTTAATAATGCTAAAAATGGAATAATTTCCAAACGTCCGATAAGCATCAGCAATATTAAAATCCATTTTGTAACAATATTCAGCCCGTCCAAATTCCCCATAGGACCTATCATTCCATACCCCGGTCCAATGTTACCTAGAGCAGCTGCAGAAGAAGAAAGAGCAATTGTAGTATTGTTTTCTATCCAAACAATCAAAAAAGCCCCTATTGCAAAAATTACTATATAAAAAATAATAAATGCAATCATTTGAGAAATTATATCTCTGGACAAAGAAGCACCCTCTAATGCTATCGGATAAACTGCCGAAGGGTGAATTATTTTGTTCAATTCTCTTTTTAAATATTTTGCAATAAATACAAGACGAATGATTTTTACACCACCCGATGTCGAAGTCGCACAACCACCTGTAAAAAATGCCAAAAACAGTATAACTTTGCTCGTTGCATCCCATTTTACATAATCATCAACAGCAAAACCGGTCGATGTCATTGTTGCAACAACTTCAAAAAATGAATTTAAAAAAGCAGTATTTATGTTGTAATTTGAATTTACAATTAAACTTATCGCAAGCAAAGTACCAATAAATATTACAATCCCCAAATACGCTCTAAATTCTTCACTTTTTAGTATTGATCTTTTTGTTTTTGTTTTTAAACTTCTATAAATAAGCAAATAATTCACTCCCGCAACAAACATAAACACAAGAACGCATACTGCAATTTTTGGGTCATTGAATTCTTTTATACTATCCGGCAAAGATGAAAAACCGCCGGTTGAAATAGTGGATAGAGAAGTAATTATTGCACTATATGTATCAACATGCAAGAATTTTAAAACTATCGTTTCAATAATTGTATAAGTAAGATAAATTCCCCAAAGCCAAGAAGCAGTATATCTGATTCTGGGTGTTGCTTTATCTTCTGTTGGGGCAGGAACTTCTGCAAAAAACATTTGACGACCGGCGACTGCAATTTTTGGCAAAACCGCAATAAACAAAACTACTATTCCCATTCCCCCGAACCACTGAGTCAAAGAACGGAAAAAAAACAGAGTCTTTGGATACAAAGTAAAATCAGTAATGATAGTACCACCTGTTGTTGTTGTACCGCTCATTGCCTCAAAACAAGCATTTGTTATAGAAAAATCATAAAACAAATAAGGAATAGCACACAATAATGCAAACAAAACCCAAGCAAAAAACACAGTTGTTAATGATTCTGATTTTTTTATCGTATCTATTTCTTTTTGGTTTGCTTTTTTAAATGAAAATAATCGTCCTATAATCAGAGCAACAATCGATGCAACAAAAAACGGTAAAATCTCATTGTATTCTTTTAAAAACAAAGCCGCTATAATAGGGATAACAAACATCACGCTTATATAGTTAGAAATCATTGCCAATATGTTAAAAATCAGATTATATCGCATTATTTAAAAAATTCCTTAATTGCTGCGACATCGTTGGTTTTTGTAAAAATCAAAAGAATATCGTTCGGACGAATTTGTGTTTGACCTTTTGGAATGATTACTTTTGAACCACGTCCAACTATTGCAATTACACCATTTACAGGCATTTTTATTTCCAGTAGTTGTTTTTGAGTAAAATTGCCGTTTAGTTGAATTTCTACAATTTCACCTTGTCCTCTTTCAACCGTTGCAATAATTCCTGCACGTGTTTCAATAATTCTATTTTTGATTTCATTCACGCAGGCTTCTCTTTGAGAAATTGCAACATCAACCCCGACTCTTTCAAATAAACTTGCGGTTGTTCCTTGCGAAACCCTTGTTATTACTTTTTTTGCACCCAGTTGTTTGGACAACAACGAGCATAAAAGATTTTTTTCATCATTGTTTGTAATTGCAACAACAACATCTGATTTTCCTATTTCTTCTTCTTCCAACAGCTCTAAACACGTTCCGGAGCCATTCAAAATAAGAGTTTTTTTGAGATTCAAAGACAATTCTTCACATCTATCGTAGTTGCTTTCAATTAGTTTCAAGTTTTCAGAAGTTTTTTCTAAAGCATTTGCAAGCTCAAACCCCACAGTGCCGCCGCCTATAATTGCGACTTTTTTTACTTGTCTTTGAGATTTAAATAATTCGCCGGCCACAATATCCAGTCCAACGGGAGTTCCCATTAAAATCGCTTTGTCATTAAGCATAAATTCACTATTGCCGTTAGGGATAAATAATTCATCATTTCTCACAATCCCCACAACCAAAACTTCTGAATTAAAATAGCAGTCTTTTAATTTTTTACCCAATAGTTCAGAGTCTTCTTGTATTCTATACTCCAAAAGTCTTGCACGTCCATGAGCAAAATTTTCAACATCAACCGCTTCGGGTACTGTGATTATTTGGAAAATTTCTTGCACAAGGAATTTTTGGGGCCAAATTATGTTTTCAATACTTTGAACATAACTGTTTTTAGATTCGTCTTTTAAAGAGTTTAAAGATTCCATAGATTCTTTTTTTGAAACGAAACATATCGTTTGACAAGCCAAAGAAATTTGCTTAATCATCAAACAAGCAAGAATATTTGCCTCATCATCATTTGAACAAGCAATAAAAACATCGCATGTTGAAATTTGACTATCTTTTAAAAGTTTTAGATTTAGAGCATCTGTACATATTGTGCCTACGTCCAATTTTGAAAAAAGTTCAAGATTTTTTTGTACAGAATCTATAACAATGACATCATGGTCTTCAAAAAACTCTGCGGCAATAGAAGAAGCCATTTCGTTTGCACCAAATATTATAATTTTCATATTGCAAGCTCCATCTGTCTAAAAAGGAAATTTTGGCATTTGCGGCATTGAGCCTTTTTTGTTTTTGAATGTATTTTTAAAACCACTTAAACCTTTCATCATTTTTTTCATTGTCTCAAATTGGCTTACAAAAGCATTCAGTTCATTAATATCCATGCCTGCACCTTTTGCGATTCTTTTTTTTCTGGAAGCATTTAAGACGTTGGGATTTTTTCTTTCTTCAGGTGTCATTGATTGAATAAAAACTTCTATTTTTTTGAATTGTTTTTCGCCTTCATTTGAAATCATTTCTGTATCTTTTTTTGATATTCCTAGAGGCAACATAGACAAAATTCCGCCAAAAGACCCGAGGGCTTTGATTTGTTTTTGAATTTTCAAGAAATCTTCAAAACTAAATTCCGCTTTTAGCATTTTGTCTTCTAGAGCTTTTGCTTCTTTTATATCAATATTTTTTTGAGCTTTTTCAACTAAAGAAACAATATCACCCATCCCTAATATTCTGTTTGCCATTCTATCGGGATAAAAATCTTCCAAAGGCTCTATATGTTCACCTGTTGCAATAAGTTTGATGGGTTTTTTTGTTGACTGAACAATACTCAACGCACAACCGCCTTTTGTATCGCCATCCAATTTTGTCAATATAACACCATCTATACCCAATTGGACATCAAAATTCATTGCAACATCAATAGCACTTTGACCAATCATAGAATCTACAACAAGAAGTTTTTCGTTGATTGCAAAACTATGATTCAATAACATCAATTCTGCCATCATATCAGTATCAATTTCCAATCTTCCTGCTGTATCAAAAATCAATACCGTGTTGTTGTTTTCTTTTGCATAGTTAAGAGCTTCTTTTGCAATTTTTACAACATCTTTTTCATCTTCTTTTGAAAAACACTCAAGCTCATTTTCTTTTGCTAATGTTTTTAATTGCAAAATCGCAGCGGGACGATAAACATCCAGTGCAACAAGAAGAGGTTTTTTGCCTTCTTTTTTCAATTTTAAGGCAAGTTTTGCAGACGAAGTGGTTTTTCCAGAACCTTGCAGACCCAACATCATAATGATTGATGGATTAGTGTCCAAGCGAAGTGGTGACTGCTTTTCACCCAAAAGTGCCGTCAATTCGTCATTTACAATTTTAATCAAAGTTTGAGAAGCATTTGTTGATTTTACGACTTCTTGTCCTTGAGCTTTATCTTTTATAGAAGATATAAATGATTTTACAACATTCAATGAAACATCCGCACCTAATAAAGCACGTCTGATTTCACGAAGTGCTTCTTGCATATTTTCTTCGTTTAATGTTGCATTATTGCCGGTTTTTGCAATAATTTCTTGTAATTTTTCAGATAGATTTTCAAACATAACTATATTCTACAATAAAAAAATAAAAATGGCTTTTGTGAATAAAAATTCAAAAAAGCCGAGTCGATTATATTAGAAAGGAATGACGTTTTTATTTATAAAATTAGTTTGAACTATCAAATAGCTTGTCTATAGTATCGTTTACTACCTTAGATACAGAATCCATTTCTTTTGCGACCGCTTCTTGTTCTGTGTCTAATTGAGCAAGTTTCAATTCAAGAGCTTTGTCTTGAGTTTGGATTTTTTCTATTTTTGCATTCAAATCTTGCAATTTCTTTTCATAGTTATCTTTTTCATAATTGTATTTGTTCATCGCATCCAAATAACCGTCTTCATCATCTTCTTGTCCTGTAGTTATTGAATATGCTTTTCCTTCCAAGTCTTTATCATCTTCACAACTGATAACATTGATTGTTGCCAATCTTCCGTTCGATGCTTGAGTTAAAGATGCAATTGCATTTACTTCTTTTTGATTGTGTCTTACTCCTTGATAATCAAAGGTAAAATCGCCATAATATTCTTGTTTGTCATCTTTTGTTTGAAATGCGGTAGAATCCAAATCATCTTCTGAAACAAAATATGTAGTTCCATTCATTGAAAAACTATAATATGTTTTGCCCAATTCAGAATCACTAGGGTCATAGCCTTGACTTTTCATTATTGTAGAAAGCCCTGAGTAGCTATTGTAATTGCCTGTGATTTTTGTAATAGTAGAATCTTTTTCGTTGTTTTTGTCATAAGTATAAGAATTTGTTCCTATTGTGAAATTCAAATAAGAATAATCATTTTCATCATCTTTTTGAGCAGAAACAACAGTATTTCTGATTGTTGCGTTGTATGCTTCAGGTATTTCATCATCACAAGTTAATGTAACAGAGTAAAATCCTTGGTTTTCCCCTGATGTGATTTTTGAAAAATCTTTGATTTCATAATTTTCGTAAGTAGAATCTATAGAATATGTTGTTTTGATGTAATCATATTTTGTAGGTGCTACAGGAACTTCCAAAGATGAATACTTTCCATATAGACCCATAACCTCATTAGACAACGCGGTTCTTGCTTGGTTTATTTGTTGCCCTTGAAACTCAATATTGCTCTTTCTTGCTGTAAGCCCTAAAAAACGAGCTTGGCTTGCTGCCATTCCCATATTGTCACCCTTCCTTCGTATTTATATTTTTTACTACGGCTTTTTGGTGATAATTCTTTAGAATTATTAAATTTTTTGTTACAATCGTTAACATTTTTTATTTTTTTCAAGCTATAATATTGTTCGCACATTGGTTTGTTTAATGTTTTTATAAGGAAAGTCAAAATTGCAAGAAAATTATTACATAGACAATCATATTCACGGTTCATACGGCGTAAATTTTAATTATACAGTTTATGAAGAAGCTAAAAATCTTTTAAAAAAACTCTTTAAAAAAAACATAAGAGGAATATGCCCGACTTTAGTCGGAGAAACGAATTTTAATATAATAAAGCAGCTTGCATTATTTAAAAAAATAAGAGAAGAACAACTGGAATCACCTGAAAATGAAGCATTAATTTTAGGGGTGCATCTTGAAGGAACTTTTTTAAGCCCTAAAAAATCAGGTATACAAGACAAAAAGCTCTTCAAAAAGCCAACTATTGAAAATTTTAAAGATTTGGTCGGAGATTTTGAAGACATAATAAAAATTGTCACAATAGCACCGGAAGAAGATTTTGATTTGATTTGTTATTTAAATGACAAAAACATAAAAACACAAGCAGGGCACAGCGTTGGAGAAACTTTGAAAAAATGTGTTGCAACAACCCACCATTTCAATGCAATGAATCCGATTCACCACAGAAATAGTTCTATCGCATTAGAAGGTTTGGTTAATGATGATGTATATTGTGAAATTATTGGGGATTTGATACATTGTTCAAAAGATATTTTAAAATTGTTTTTAAAATGCAAACCAAAAGACAAAATTTTACTTATCAGCGATAGTCTGCCATCTAGCAACTATAACAAAGATATTGTTTTTTGCGGCAAAAAAATTACAAAAGAAGGCAAAGACAAAAATGGCACATTAGCAGGCTCTAATAAAACTCTAGATGAAATTTGCAAAAATTTAATAAAAGAAAACGTTCTAACAAAAGAAGATATCGAAAAAATGGCGTTTTCAAATCAAATAAAATATCTCGATTTAAAAGACAAAGAAATTGATATTTTAAATCAACAAAAAATATGCTAAACTTAAATTAAATGGATTAAAGGATTATTATGAAGAAAAAACTTATAACAACAACTTTGACACTATTATGTATGGGGGTTTTCGGCAGCCTATATAATGCGGCTTTCAGCAAAAATTCTCCTCTCGAAAGAATTTCGCAAACAGCCATTCAAACTCAACCAAAAGTTCAAAACAAAGCTCAAACACCGCAAAAACCACAAAACACACAAGCTCAAACTCAACAAGCAAAACCTATAAACACAACATCTCTTATGATAGTTGCAAATCCGGAAAAGTTTTTAAATAAAACCGTAAAAATGCAAGCGACTTTTGATAAATTTTCTACGCTTGGTCTGGATTATTCAAAAGCATTACGCAAAAGCACTGATTACATAGGCATATTAATACAACGAGATGATGTAATTGACCATAATATACCATTGTCTGAAATGAAATTGTTTTTAACAAAAACAATGGCAGAAAAACATATTGATTTAGATACAGGAGATAAAATTGAAATTACAGCAAAAGTATTTTCAACAGCTTTAAACGACCCTTGGCTTGATATTACTGACTTAAAAGTGATTTCAAAAGCCAAAAAAGACGATGAAAAGAATTAGTTTCAATTTTATATAGAAATAGCAACAGAGGAATATGAACAAAAAATACTTAACAATCCATGGACACTTTTATCAACCACCGAGAGAAAATCCTTGGATAGAAGAAATAGAAATACAAGACAGTGCCTACCCACACCACGACTGGAATGAAAAAATTTCTTGGCAATGTTACAATCCAAACAGTGCCTCCAGAATGGTAAATTCTAACAATTCCATTATTAACATTTCAAACAACTACAAATATATGAGTTTCAACTTTGGGCCAACATTGTTTAGTTGGCTTGAAAACCACGATAAAGATACTTATGAAAGAATTATAAAAGCAGATAAAGAATCTCAACAGCTCTACAATGGCCATGGTTGTGCCATTGCACAAGTATATAATCATATTATTTTGCCTTTGGCAAATAGAAACGATAAAGTCACTCAGGTTATTTGGGGCTTAAAAGATTTTCAAAAAAGGTTCAATAGAAACGCAGAAGGCATTTGGCTTGCAGAAACTGCGGTTGATGCTCAAACACTAGAAGTTTTGATTGATTGTGGAGTAAAATTTACAATTCTTTCTCCTCATCAAGCAAAATGCATAAAACCAATCAACGAAGCTCAGTGGCAAGATGTTTCTTGGGGACAAATTGACCCGTCTCAGCCATATAGATATTTTGTCGAAGGAACAAACAAAGAAAAATATATAGATTTATTCTTTTATGATGGTTCGATTTCCAAATCAGTTGCTTTTGACAATTTGTTACAAGATGGCAAAAAATTCATAAACAGACTCAACGATGGCTATGTAGAAGATAGAAATCGTCCTCAGCTGGTAAATATTGCAACAGATGGCGAAAGCTATGGGCATCATACAAAATTTGGAGATATGGCTTTAGCTTATGTGCTAAAAATAGGAGCAAGTGAACTTGGGTTTGAAATTACAAACTATGCGAACTTTCTCGAAATATATCCGCCAACTATGGAAGTAGACATAAAACCAGTCAGTGCTTGGAGTTGTTCTCATGGAGTCGGCAGATGGTGTGAAGATTGTGGTTGCTCTACTGGTGCACAACCTCACTGGAATCAAAAATGGAGAAAACCCCTAAGACAAGCTCTTGACTATTTAAGAGATGAATTAATCAATGTTTGTTTAACAAATGGAACAAAATACTACAAAGACTTCTGGGCTGCCAGAAACAACTATATAGACGTAATACTCGACAGAAGCGAAGATAGTATTAACAAATTCTTCAAAGAAAATGCAAAAAAACAACTTTCTTCAATAGAAAAAGTAAACGCAATAAAATTAATGGAAATTCAGCGTTTTGCACAATTAATGTATACAAGTTGCGGTTGGTTTTTTGCAGATATTTCAGGAATAGAAACTGTTCAAATTCTAAAATATGCAGCAAGGGCAATAGAATTGGCTTGCGATTTTTCTAAAACAAATTTTGAAAAAACATTTTTATCTATCTTGCAAAAAGCAAAAAGCAATATTGTAGAATTCGGAAACGGAAAAGACATTTACAACAAATGGGTAAAAACATCTATTGTTGATTTTAACAAAATTGTTGCTCAATATGCGATAGAATCGTCTTTTGACGGATACGACAATACAAAAAAAGAAGTCGATTTGTATTGTTTTAAAATCAAAAAAATCACATACAAAAAATTCAAAAACTTGAACAGTGTTCTTACTATTGCAAGAGTAGAAATAAAGTCAAACATCACTCTTGAAAAGAAAGAAATGAGTTTCATTCTTTTCCAAACGCAAGGTTATGACTCATACTGTGCAACAAAAGAATTTAAATGCCAAGAAGATTTTTCAACTGAGAAAAAAGATATATTATCAGCATTCAATACATCTTCTGTAATAGAGGTATTACAAACAATAGAACTATACTATGGTTCAAGATTCTATACTCTAAAAGACATTCCGATAGACAAAAGAAAAAACATTCTAAAAAATCTTGTTGCAAAAAAACTATACAATGCATCAAGAACTTATTCCGAATTGTATGAAAGTTTATTATCTCCAATCAGTTATTTGAATGATTTGGGTATGGATATACCGGAAAGTTTCAGAGTTTGTGCAAAATACACACTTTTATCAAAATTAGAAAAAGAACTTAGTGATTTATCTGATTTGAACGACAAGAAAAAAATGGAAAACTTGGCAGAAATCAAAAATTTGGCAGACAAATTCTATATAAAATTAGAACAAGAAAAAACAATAAAAATACTGTCTGAAAAACTGAACAATTTGCTAAACAAATTCAAAAATGACACGACTCTAAAAAATTCTCAAGAACTTCTTAATTATTTTGATTTGATAGAAAAATTGCAAATAAACACAAATATTGCTCTTGCACAAAATATATTCTATTATTTCTTCTGCAAAAATTTTGAAAATTTTATCAAAAAAGATTACAAAGACAAAAGAAAATTATTGATAAATATCGTCGAAATAGGCAAAAAACTTAATTTCAGCATGGATTTTTATAAAGAAAAAATCGACAAAATTACAGGGAAAGTTTAAAAACTTTCCCTGTTTTATATTTTTTATTAAAAAATTAAACTTAGCCGATATGGACTTCTTCAGCGTCTATTTTGTCAAATTCTTTGCGTGCAGCTTCTTGAATAAGTTTGCCTTTTGCAAAATTGTGAGCTGATTTTTCTTTTATGTCTTTTGAAATTCCATTTGCTAACTTGTTTTGTACACAGCCAAACGCAGCAATTGTACCAACTGGTGCAACAACTCTTGCTGCTTTGAATACTGTTTGGTGCTTAGCTTCAAAAGGTGCGACTTTTTCAGAAACAAATTTTCCCAACTTTGATGTATTTATTTCTTCTACGAGTTTTTTTCCATCGTTAACCAATGCTTTTGCAAGACCTGATTGCGAATTTTTTGCTTTAGCATGTGCCATAGTACCTACATAAGCAAGACCGGAAAGTGCAAGAACCGTTCCTGCAACACTTGCGACTGTTTTAATTGCTTCGCTTGTTTTAGCCGGTTTTGGAGCTTCATTGCTTGGTTTGTTGATATGATTCATTGTGTTATCAACTTTATCAGAAACTTTATCAGCAACTAGTGCAGCTACTAAAAAACCCACTCCAGACGCAATCTTTCCAGATAATTTGCCGGGATGGGTTAAAGCATAAGCCGTTCCTATCATTCCTGTTGCTATCGCAGGCATAGCCTTAAATAACTTCGATTTGTTACTCTTTTCAACCTCGCTATGAGCCTTTAGGACACTTTTCAGCATTAAGGTATCATCGTCCATCTGCTCGAAATACTTGTATCGTTTTCTGCCGTTATCGGCTTCTGTAGTTACAGATTTTCCAAAATGTCTGGGGCTTTGACAATTTAGATTTATGTTTTTGACGTTCATTTTTCCTCACAAGAATAAAATAAAGACGTATAATTATTGTAATACATTTTAAAAAAAATACAATAGCTAAAGCCAAATTTTACAATTATTAACTTTAAAAGCAAATTTGAAATGCTATAATTTAGTATGTGTCAGCAAATAATATTTTTGGAGCAGTATGAACTATATTAAATTTGTAGATGTAACCAACAGAGATGGTGTTCAAACTTCACGTTTAGGTTTAGCAAAATTGCAAAAAACAATAATAAATCTCATGCTTAACGAAATGGGGATTACGCAATCAGAATTTGGTTTTCCTACAACAAAGCATGAACTTAATTATTTAAATGGAAATTTAGAACTTGTTGAGCGTGGCGTCATCAACAAAACTCGTCTTTCAGGCTGGATGAGAGCAATAAAAAGCGATGTAGTCGAATCATTTAAAAATGTTCCGAAGCTTCAATATATCAATCTTTCACAATCAACATCAGAACAAATGATAAATGGAAAATACTTGGGCAAAAAGACTCCATCTGATGTATTAAATGACACTTTAGAAGCAATAAACGAAGCGATAAACCAAAATGCAAAATGCATAGGAGTAAATGCAGAAGATGCTTCTCGTTCTAATCTTGATTATCTGATAGAATATGCAAAACAATGCAAAAAATACGGTGCAACTCGTTTTCGCTACTGCGATACGTTAGGTTACGATGATCCAAAAACCGCTTACGATAGGATTTATACTATCGCAAAAGAAACAGGAATGGAAATTGAATTACATTTTCATAATGATTTAGGCATGGCAACAGCATGTTCTGTTATGGGTGCAAAAGCTGCAATTGACGCCGGAGTGGATGCTTGGATTAATACCGCAATAAACGGTATGGGAGAAAGAGCCGGAAATGCTGATTTGGTTTCTTGTATTTTGGCTGTTACAAAATCTTCCGGATTTAAAAATAACTACAAAATCGACCCTCAAATAGATTTGTCAAAAGCTTGGAAACTTGCAAAATATACTTCTTATGCTTTTGGTGTACCTATTCCGATAAATCAAGTTGCAGTAGGTGATAATGCTTTTGCCCATGAATCAGGAATCCACGCAGATGGAGCCTTAAAAGACAGAAGAAACTATGAATTGTACGATTTTGAAGAACTAGGCAGAGGTGAGCCGGAAATTATTGAAACGGGCAGAATGATTACCGTTGGCGAATATGGCGGCATCAAGGGTTTTAGAAACGTATTTTCACAATTAGAACTGGAATTCCATGATGAAGACGAAGCAAGAAATATTCTAGAACTGGCTCGTTATGCAAACGTTCATACTCAAAAACCATTGACTGATAGCGAACTTAAATTTATCTATTTCTACCCAAATATTGCAGCAAAAATCATGACGGTTGACCCATATTATTCTCCAAAAGGAGCTTTAAGAGAAAGAATGGAAAGACTGGAACATGTTGCTGGTTCAAAAATCATATAATAACATTTAAGGCAAATAAAATGAAAAAACTTTTTATAGACACTCTAGGTTGTCAGATGAACAAATCAGACACAGAAAGAATAATTGGCATGCTGTCGCATTTCGACTATTCTGTTACAGAAGACGAATCAGAAGCTGATTTGTTTATTGTGAACACTTGTGCAATTCGCCAATTATCTACAGACAAAGCTTACTCTCGTTTGGGCAATTGGGGAAGAATCAAAAAAGAAAAGAAAAAAGAAGGCAAAACAACAAAAATTGCAATATCAGGTTGTGTTGCTCAATTGGAAAAAGAACAGTTATTGAAAAAATTTCCACAAGTAGACCTTGTTTTTGGAACAAGAAACATAAATCAGCTTCCAGAATTGTTAAAAGAGATAGAAGAAAAAAGAGTCTGTGCGACTTCTGACAATCCAATAGAAGAAAACGACTATAATATCGCAAGGGTAGAGTCGATTAATGCTTGGCTTCCTATAATGGAAGGGTGTAATAACTTCTGTTCTTATTGCGTTGTACCTTATACAAGAGGTAGAGAACGTTCAAGAACAATTGATGCAATCGTAAAAGAAGCACAACAAATAATAAAAGACGGTTTTAAAGAAATCACTCTTTTAGGGCAGAATGTTGATTCGTACGGCAAAAATCTAAACGATGACACAAATTTTGCAAAATTACTAAAAACTCTAGATGAACTGGAAGGCGATTTTAGAATCAGGTTCACTTCTTCTTATCCTACCGATATTACAGATGAAGTAATTGAAACAGTCAAAAATTCAAAAAAAATCTGCGAATGTTTCCATATTCCTATGCAATCGGGGAACGACAGGATTTTGAAAGCAATGAACAGACGCTACAATGTAGAAGAATATTCAAAAATCGTAGAAAAAATCAGAAATAATATAGAAAATGTTGCAATTACATCAGATTTTATTGCAGGATTTCCATCAGAAACAGAAGAGGAATTTAACGATACTATAAAAGCAATAGACAATTTGCAACTTGATTATTCAAATACAGCCGCATATTCGCCTCGTCCTTTTACACCGGCAGGCAAAATGACGGACAAATTTGTGCCGGATGAAGTAAAAAAACAAAGACTTCAGATTTTAAACGACAAAGTAAAGCTTGCTTCTCTTAAATCTAACGAAAAGTACATCGGAAAAACTCTAGAAGTATTAATAGATGGAGTTAAAGACAATGTATTTCAAGGTAGAACCAGAAATAACAAAGTTGTTCATATTCAAGATGACAAAAAATACGAAATCGGACAATTTGTTAATGTGAAGATTGATAGAGTTTCTACTTGGTGCTGTTTTGGAAAAAGTGTAGAGTAAAATCTACCTCAAATTTTCAAGCACTCTGGTTGAAGAACTAAAGTTTAGAGAATTGTAATTGTCCATATATAGTCGTTCACCCAAAAATAAAATATCGTTTTGGTTTATCAATTTTTTGGTCGGAGCAGGAATTTTTGTACAATTTTTTGAATCTTCTTGTTTGTTGCAATCAAAAATAAAAGATGTATCTTTTTTATCGAAATCAATAGTATCTTTTGCACAAGCAAAAGTAGACACCACAACAAACAAGAACAAAAATTTGAGAATATTTTTCATAATCAATATTTTAATATAAAAAATATAAAAGTTAAAAATTTGCTAATTACAAAAATTTTAAAGTATAATGACCATAACAAACAAGGAGAATAAAATGGAAAAATACGGACGCAAGTACAATTTTTCGGCAGGACCTGCGGTTTTGCCACTTGAAGTTTTAGAAACAGCAAGAGATGAAATGCTAAATTATAAAAATTCAGGCATGAGCGTAATGGAAATGTCTCATCGTTCCAAAACTTATGATGACATAATTAAAACAGCAGAAAAAGATTTAAGAGAACTTTTAAATATACCTGACAATTACAAAGTCTTGTTTTTGCAAGGTGGGGCTCATCTTCAGTTTTCTATGGTACCTATTAATTTGTTGAAAAATGGCACAGCAGACTATATTGTGACAGGTCAATGGGCAAAAAAAGCTTATATTGAAGCTCAAAAATATGGAAAAATCAACAAAATTGCAACTTCAGAAGATAAAAACTTCTCTTATATACCAGACTGTAGTGATTTGAATATTTCTTCCGATGCAGACTACGTTTATATTTGCGAAAACAATACAATATACGGAACAAAATTTCACACTTTACCAAACACAAAAGGCAAAGTTTTAGTTTCTGATATGTCGTCTTGCTTTTTGTCTGAACCGGTTGATGTTACAAAATATGGTTTAATATATGCAGGAGTTCAAAAAAACGTCGGTCCTGCAGGTGTACAAATAGTCATAATTAGGGAAGATTTGATTAGAGAAGATTTGCCCGACTGGTGTCCTACAATGCTAAAATACAAAACCCATGCAGACAATGACAGCCTATACAACACACCACCGGCGTATGGAATTTATATTTGCGGTCTTGTATTTAAATGGTTAAAGAAAAATGGCGGATTAGCAAAAATGAAAGAGCTAAACGAACAAAAAGCAAAAGTTCTTTATGATTTTCTCGATAATTCAAAATTATTCAAAGGAACAGTAGAGAAAAATTCTCGCTCTTTGATGAATGTGCCTTTCGTTACAGGAAGCGACGAACTAGATAAAAAATTCATAGAAAAAGCAAAAGAAAACGATCTTCTTCAACTAAAAGGTCATAGAACAGTCGGCGGAATGAGAGCTTCTATCTACAATGCAATGCCTATTGAGGGTGTTGAAAAATTGGTAGAATTTATGGAAAAATTCGAAAAAGAAAATATATAAAATTTACGGGTGAAATTTTCACCCGTTTTTAAAGTTTTCGTTTTTATGCTACTATAACTAAAAAGGAAGATTCAAAGTTTATTTATGCCAAAAATTTCAATTATAGTGCCTGTTTACAATGTAGAAAAATATCTATCTGAGTGTCTTGATTCACTAATTCATCAGACATTTAAAGACATAGAAATTATTTGTATAAACGATGGTTCTCCTGACAATTCGCTTGAAATTTTAAAAACATATCAAAGCAAAGATTCAAGAATTAAAATAATTTCTCAAAAAAACAAAGGCATATCAGCTGCGAGAAACTCAGGAATAAAAGCTGCAACAGGTGATTACATAGGCTTTGTAGATTCAGACGATTGGGTTGATTTGGATTTTTATGAAAAACTATACAATGCAATTGTTGAAAAAAACGTTTCTATTGCTTCAGCTTCTATAATAAGAAAAAGAAAATTCGCTCAAAAATATAGAGTGTTGTATAAAAATGAAACCATAAAAACAAATCTCAAAGACAAATTGAATCTTTGCGATATACCGAAATGCTGCTATGTTTGGAACAAATTGTACAAAAAAGAACTCCTTGAAAATAATTTGTTTATAGAAAACAGATATTTCGAAGATATTTTATGGCTACCGGAAACTATAAAAAAAGCCGACAAAATCGCAAGCGTACCAGATACAAACTATTATTACAGAGTTAACAACAATTCTATCGTAAAAAAAACACCAACAGCAAAAAAGCAGTTTGATTCTTATTTTGCAAAAAAACACTTGGTAAAATTTTACGAAGAAAACAATCTGATATTAGATGAAAAACTCCAAAATATCACAAAAAAAATAAAGTACTTTTATAATATTCCGATTTACAAGCTCAAAGAAAAAAACAACAAAGAAAATATCTACCTGTTTGGCTTTTTAAAAATTCCAACGTTTTTAAAAAATTCTTTTGAAACATTAAATACATTTACAAAAAAAATATTTTCCATTTCCGTTATTGATTATCATTTGATGATTTATATTTTTGGCATACAAATAAGAAAAAAATTAAAAACAAAACCAAAAAATCCGAAATTAAAAGGTTTTGGCATTACAAAAGAAAAAAGAACACCAAAAATAATCGCAAGCCTGACAACATTTCCTGATAGAATAAACGTTGTTTCAAAAACAATAAAAACTATCCTCAATCAAACTCTAAAAGCAGATGAAGTTATCTTGTGGCTAGCGTGTGAACAATTTCCAAACAAAGAAAACGACTTGCCTTTTGATTTGATTGATCTAAAAAATTATGGTTTAACAATAAAATTTTACCATGACATAAAATCTTATAAAAAACTAATACCAACTTTAAAAGAGTACAAAAACGACATAATTGTTACATTTGATGATGATATTTATTATGACAACGACGTGATAGAATCTTTGTACAATTCATATCTAATAAACCCGAATTGTATCCACGCAAACAGAAGTCACAGAGTTTATATAAAAAATAACACTATCATCCCAAAACCAAATTCTGATATTTATTGGAAAAATTATTCAACGCCTTCTTACAAAAATACAATTATAGGATGCGGCGGAGTTTTGTATCCACCCAAGTGTTTTGATGATAGAGTTTTAGATGAAGAAAAATTCAAAACAATCATCCCAACACAAGATGATGTGTGGTTTTGGGCAATGGCAGTATTGAACAAAAGAAAAATAAATGTTGTAAAATCGTATTCAATGCAGCTTCAAACAATAGAAAATAGTCAAAACGCAGGCCTGTGTAAAATAAACAACAAAAAAACAAACGGCAAAAACAGTTTTCAAATAATAGGAAGCGAATTTAGGGAACTTATTTCTATAATAAAAGAAGAAAAATAACCTACAAATCTACAAACTTATACACCATCCAATCACCAACTTTTGTTTTGTTTTCAAAAACAAGCTTTTCTCCTGCCCACTCTAGTGCTTCATTCCTGTTTAATGAAGCAATCAAAAACAAAAACGGGGTTTTTTTGTATCGAATGTCGTCTTTTGCGATTGTTTCCAATCCATAGGAATTAAATAGACTCACAGTTTCCAAATCTACAACAAACAAATTTTCGCCTTTGTTTGTATGAATTTTATTGTCCAAATATGAAAACACACATTTTTTAGCTTCTTGTTGGTTTAAAAAAAAACTCTATACAACTCATAGCCGTTTTTGTAGGCATCATAGGTTGTTCCTTTGTTGTAAACTTCAGGAAAATTGTATTTGCTTATTGTATATGCAATGTTGTCATTTTCATTATAGTATTTTAAAAATGATTTTTTTGGATAAAACAAAAACAAAATCTTGTCGTTTTTTTTCATTCCCATTTCGTTCATTGCTAAAATAGGAAGTCTTTGGCCTTCTGTTCTGACCAGTCGAATCGCAGACGTATGTGATACTATAACAAAAAATAACGACATAAAAGCATAAATAGTTAAAAGAATTATTCTCGTGTTTTTGTTTGATATATAATTCAATCCAACCGCAGCCAAAAGTATCAAAACAGGATAAAGTTCAGTCAGATATTTTGTCAAAAATATGATTTTTCCTGCAATTGATGCGATTAATATAGTTAAAAATGTCGTCAAAAACAAAACAAGAAGATATTTGTTTATTCTTTTTGATTCTAAAAAAACAGCCTTAACAATCAAAAACAAAGCAATTCCTGCCGGTATCAGTGCAAACAATACAAAACCAATATTTATATCGCCGGTTGGTGAAATTATTTGATTGTAGAAACTTTTTGGAGAATTTGTAAGATTTTTTAATACAGGCGAAAACAAATCCGTAAAATAGAAAAATATCTTTGACCAATTAAAAGGTGCCCACCATTGAGAAAAATAAGTAGGATGAACAAAGATTTTTAATATAAAAGGAACAATAGGTACACAAAGAACCAATCCTGCAAGAATCTTTTTGTATGAATCGTCTTCTTTTTTCTTTTTTTGACGAAAAGCAATTAGTGCAAAGATATTGAACAATACAAACACAAAACCTATTGTATGTTCCAATATCAATAAAACAGAAAAAATAGCAAGCCAAGTTGCATTTTTCTTCGATGGGGCTTCATACATTTTTATTGAAAACAATAAAATAAAAGAACTTAACAAAAATATCATCGAATAAATTCTTACTTCTTGTGAAAAATAAATCAAAAAAGAACTGATTGCACTAATAAAGGCACAAGTCAAACCTATTTTTGTTGATAAATCTTTTGTTTGGTAGTTTTTTCCAACAAAATACATAACCAAACAACCGCACAAATTTGGCACTAAAGAAGACACTCTGAGCATATAGTCAGAATTTTTAAATATCATCATCCAACCTTTTAAATAAAAATAGTGCAAAGGTGCGTGGCAGTTTGATTTTATGCCTTCAAAAAAATCAAATGGAAATTTAAGCATAGAAATCGTATAAACTACATACTCATCATTCCACAATCCTTCAGGTTTGTTTAAATTCCACAATCTGAACAACAAACCCAAAAGCAAAATCAATATTAATATTACTTTGTTATCTTTTAAAATACTCATACAAAGATTCTATCAAAATCCTGTTTTATTGTCATTGAAAAATAAAAAAATCATTCAAACGACAGTTATTTTTAACAATATTAATTCAAATCTATCTTTAGCAATATAGAATTTTCTGCTTCTTTTGTATTGATTGCAGGCGGCTTCATTCGTCTTATTGTATCTGTTACGACTTTTTTTGCTGTATCATCAATTATTCTAGAGCCCGATGTTTTATATGTATCTACTTTTACAACAGAACCGTTAGAAGATAATATTACCTCTACTATTGCAGCTTTAGTTGTCGGAACATCATTTACAAGAAGCAAATCGTTCTGCAAATTCAATTTTATGTTCTTTCCGGACATTTTTAAGTATTTTGCAAAAGCTTCCGATTGAACAAGAGTTTGCGGAGCTTCCCAAGCAACTTTTGAAATCGTCGGACTATAAGTAGGCTTTGTAGAAACAGGCTGTTTAATTGTATAGTCATCGAAAGAATTTTGTTTCGAAATGAGTCTGGCATTACCGTTTGCCGGAGGAAGATCATATTCTAGAGAGTAGTCGTTTTTGTTGTATTCATCCATTTCTTCCATTTGTTGCTTTTGTTCCATCACGTCATTTGCACCACTGATAGAAATAAGAGCAAAACTTCCTAAAACAAAAAATAACGTAACAGTAACAAGGATAAATCTTTTATTTTTTGCTTGCATCATTGTTTTTAAGGCAGGCAGTTCTATTTTTGGCATTTCGTTAAAAATAGAGCTTATTATTTTTTTTGTTACGACATTTTTGTTTCCTTTTTTTGGAATATCAAACATCTGTACCGTTTTTAATTTGTTTTTTTCATTTTCATCAGCAGGATATATTGTTTCTATGTCAATATTTTCAGGTTTTGGAATATCAAAAGGCAACTGTTTTTTTTCTTGTTTTTGGACAAATTGCTGTTGTTCTTCTTTTTTTGTTTCTTCTTTTTCTTTTTGCTTTATTGCTTCTTCCAGTGACATTTTGTCACTGTCATCAATTTCTTCTTTTAAAATAGAAGTATCATGGTTTTTTCTATCTTCGTATTTTCTCATCAGTTGAGGATAATAGTGAATGTTGTCGGCTAATTTTTCAAATTCCATTACATCAATAAAACGTGCTCTACAACTATCGCAATTCATCAAGTGTTGGATAAGTTGGCGTTTGTATACAGAAGACAAATCGTTATCGATAAATTTCAAAAACAAACCCAAACAATCAATATGTTTTCCAAGCATGGTTTTTGTAGGTATTGAACGTTTTGTAAGATTGTAAAATCTTTCTACACCAAAAATCATATCCAAGGTAGGATAGTAAAATTTTGAATCATGAGAACAATTCAAAATATTTTTTCCTTCAATAAACCCGATTATTTTTGCTTCTTTTATCCTCGAACCTATTTGTACAACAAGATAAAAATGAGACAAAATATCCATATCGACGTGGATTTTTGGTATTTTTATTGTTTTTTCTTTGAATAGCGTAATTACATCAATCCTATAATTTCCATAGTATAAATCCGCAATTCTAAACTCTTCAAACAAAAAAGGAATTTTATATACGCTTCTTTTGTTGTCAATTTTTATTTTTTTAAAAAGCAAAAACTGACGAGCACAATTTATTCCCAAATAATCAATCAAAGCTCTTTTGCGATTTTGCTCGCTGCTCAAAGCAGAAGCTAAAACCTTCGCTTCATAAGCATCATCGTTGTTTATTTCTATTATTTCAGATTCCTGCGTCAGCATTACCATTTTCCCTGTTATTATATAATTTGACACATAATTACATGCTTTTCAAAGAAAATGACTTTTTTTATAAACTTTTGTTGCTTTTCTTAATAATTATTTTGTCACATTTTCGATTTTTTGTTATAAAATTTAATTACTATGAAAAAAGATTTATTATTAGAAATTTTGGTTCAAGAATTACCATACAAATTCATTCCCAGTGCAATAAAACAACTGGAAGCAGCATTTGAAAATTTATTCAAAGGAAATGCTTTGTCATACGACAAAATCAACGTATATGCAACACCTAGACGTCTGGCTGTTATTGTCGATGGTTTAATGACAACTCAAGAAACCATCAAAAAAAGTGCCAAAGGGCCTATTTTGTCTATTGCAAAAAATGAAAAAGGCGAATATACTCCGGCTGCCATTGGTTTTGCAAAGAAAAACGGTGTTGACATTTCTGATTTGTTTGAAAAAGACAATTATATTTGGGCAAATATAGAAATAAAAGGGAAATCAGTCCAAGAAATCTTAAAAAACAACGTTGAAAATTTGATTTTGAAATTGCAAGGCTCACACTTCATGCGTTGGCAATACAATAGTGAAAAATTCTCTCGTCCGATAGAAAATGTCGTTGCACTATTAGATGAAGAGGTTGTTGAGCTTGAAATTCTAGGCAAAAAATCAACAAACAGAACTTTTGGGCATAGATTTTCAAAAAATCACAATTTGACAATTAAAAATCCAAGTTCATACATAGAAACTTTAAAAACAGGAAATGTTTTTGTAAATCAAAATGAAAGACAAGAACTAATCTTAAAAACAACAAAAGAATGTGCAGAAAAAAACAACCTTGTTGTAAAATTTGACGATATAGATGAACTTTTGGAAGAAATCACATACATTACAGAATATCCTGTTCCTGTTTTGTGTGAATTTAATGAGAGATATTTGAAAATTCCCGATATTGTAACAACAACTGTTATGATTTGCCATCAAAGATACTTCCCTCTTTGGGATAGAGGTGGAAAACTATCTAACAAATTTATCACTATTGCAAACTATGTAGGTGACGATTTTGAAAATATTAAAAAAGGCAACCAAAGAGTAGTTGCAGCAAGATTGGAAGATGGTATTTTCTTTTTCGAAGAAGATACTAAAACAAAATTAATCGACAAATTGAACAATCTAAAAGGAATGACATTCCAAAAAGGATTGGGGACTTTGTTTGATAAAACACAGCGTATAATAAAATTATCAGACAAAATTGCAGATTCTATAAACTACAAAGACAAAACAAAACTCGAAAGATGTGCAACATTGTCAAAATGCGATTTGTCTACAAAATTGGTTTTTGAATTTACTGAACTCCAAGGCTTTATTGGAAAAGATTATGCTTTATTTGATAAAGAAGATTCAGAAGTTGCAAACGGAATATGCGAACATTATTTCCCATTGAATGCAAATTCGCAATTGCCTTCGTCAACTATTGGACAGATTGTTTCTATTGCTGACAAAATTGATACAATTTGTGCTTTGTTTATTTCAACACAAGGCGATAAAAAGAAAAAACGTCCAACAGGTTCAAACGACCCATTGGGAGCTAGACGTGCAGTAATTGGTATCATTAGAATAATTTTAGAAAACAATCTAAATATAAATCTGGAAGAAATCATAAAATATTCGCTGGAAATATTATCAAAAGAATTCAATACAGGAATAGAAGATTGTTTGTATGAAGACATTAAAGACTTCTTCAATTTAAGAATTACATTTATGTTTGAAAAAGAAATCACGTCGAATGTATTCAATTCTTTGAAGTCATTTAATTCTTTAAAAAATCTTTCAGATTACATTCAAAAAGCAAAAATTTTAAACAAATACCAAGACAATTCTGATTTTACTCTAATTAAAGAAAACGCATCCAGAGTAACAAGAATTTTAAAAGACAATACAAACAAAAATGTTGATGAAAGTTTGCTTACGTTAAATGAAGAAAAAAATCTCTACAAAGCAATAAAAAATCACAAAGAAGATAATACTGACACGGAAAAATATATTTTATCTTTAAATGCACTTATTCAACCTATCGTAGAGTTTTTTGACAAAGTTCTTGTTATGGACAAAGATGAAAAAATCAAAAACAATAGAATTGCTCTTTTGAACACATTGAAAGAAAAATTTGATGTTGTTTGCGAATTTGACAAATTATGATAGATGACAAAGATACCAAAAGAATTCACCAAAGTGCCTTACAAAAACGTAAGGCACTTCTTGAAATTTCCAAAGGAAAAAATGTAAAAGAAGTCATAATCAATCAAACGAATAGCAAAGATAAAAAATATGCAAGCAAAATGCTCTACAAATGGAAAAAAGAAATGTTTTCCAAAAAACCCGATATGCAACAATTTGGTTTTGGAAATGATTTGTCCAGTATTGATATAGATTTTGAGCTTAAGGCTTTTGATTTCACTATAAATAAATACAAAAAAGATGAAAAAAATTCATCAAAATGTTTTGAAAAAGGATATGTTGCTTTTTCAAATTGCTGCTTATCGTACAATAATAGTGAGTTTTACACTTAATATTAAAAAATTTTAAGATTTTTAAAAAATACATTTGACAAACAACTTTGTTTTTGTTTTTATATATATACAGAGATGTTCTCAAGTCGAAACTAGAAGGAGTTGCTTAAATGCAGAACAATGAACTACCAAAGAATATGGGTAAAAAAATAGTTGATGCACTAAAGCAACAAGATTTCGAAGAAATCACTGAACCTTCAATAGACCAAGCAATTGATGAAATCGATGATGATGCTTCCCTCGAAGAAATCAGTTCAACAGGAAAAGATACAGCGTTTGACTTCGGTGCTAGTGCAAAAAATTATCAACCTGTATTTTCTGTAAACGAAGAAGGCGAAATCGCAAATTCAGATTTGAAATTGTCTATTGAAAACGACGAAGACGTTGAAGAATTTGAAATGCCAAACAACATCAACGTTTTAAAGAGATTAATCTCGCAATTGCCTACAGGTGTTCCTAGACAAACAGGTGCACAAATAATTAGGCAAACAATAGAAGCTCTAGGCATTCCAATGAAGACAGTTCTTCAAGATGCACAAAGAGTTAGAGATTGCTTGAATAGTTCAATAAAAGATTGTAATTACACAGTCCAAGAATACAAAAGCAATATTCGTACATTAGAAAAACAAGCAGCAAGTTACCAAAAACAACTTAACAAATTAAACGATATTATCAGTTTGTTTGTATACGGTGACAAAAACAAATAAGTCTTATGCCCCCATCGTCTAGAGGCCTAGGACAACACCCTTTCACGGTGTAGACAGCGATTCGAATTCGCTTGGGGGTACCATAAAGAAGACCGATTAAAAATCAAATAATCGGTCTTTTTTATTGCCAAATTTTATTGTAAAAATAGTAAATATTATATAGTTTTTTGTTTTTATATATGTATGAACTGCAGTAGCATCAACAACAATTTAAATGCAAATTATAGTCATTTCCCCACTGTTTTTAATGACTTTAAGCAAGACTATGCAAATTTTAATTCGGCACCTTGTGATTCTGCCGATTTTTCAAATAAGGAAGCCGATGACGAATCTTGCCTATATTTCGACAAAATCAAAAGTAAACAAGGAATAATAGGCAAAAGTTGGGATTATATAAAAAACAAATTCAACTTGAAAAACTCTTCAAATTCCATAAATGCGATGATGGAACAATACAAGAACAAAGAAATATCAAAAGAAGAATTAGAACAATCGATAAATAATTATACAAAAGGACAAACGAAAGCTTTGGATTTTGTTGCCGACTGGGGAACTATGCTTGCAGGTGCTACTGCCTTTTCTATCTCTTTGTCTTTATTTGGCGGAGGAGTTCCAATAGGTTTATGTGCAGCAGCAATGAGTGGCGTCTTGACAAAAGTAGGTATAAAATTTCTTGACGCTAAAACAGGTGATAGAAAATATAACACAGCTTTTTATGATGCAATCACAGGTTCAATCAATGGTCTATTAAGCCCTGTTGTCGATGGAATAGGAAATTCAGCTACAAAATTTGCAGCAAAAAAACTGGGAATTAAAGCCGTAAGCAATAGTGCAAAAACGCAATTAGCAAAGAAATTTGCAACAAACAATTTTGAAAAAATAGTTTTATGTGGAAAACAAAAACTAATCGGAAACAAGATTCAAAAAGGAATAGCGACACTAATCGGGAAAACTATCAAATCTCCATCAAAATTTGTTTTAGCACTAATTTTAAGGGAATCAGCTTTTAAATATTGCGAATTCTCATCAAAGAAAAATCTAATATATAACAATTTTTTGCCAAATATTAGCAAATTTTTAAACATAGAAGACAAAAAGAAAGAAAGCTTATCTATGAAAATTGGCACAATGGACACATCTAATGACGTTTACAAAATAGAAAACAGAACAAATCAGACTTCTTTTTAAGTTGATATGAGCAACTTTTTTTATTCACGAAATTTATAAATTTATGAAAAGTATAAATCTATTTAGTATAGGAAATTTTTCCTCGCCTCAACAAATTCCAGCCGGAACTAGGCAAAATTCACTTCTACAACAAGAAATAAAAGACACATATACAAAATCGCCAAACTTCACCGGTAATGTTGATGTAGCGAATGCTATAAAGAAAAGTTACGAAACGCTGCCCCCTGCTAAAATAGAAGCATTAAGAGAAAATATAAAAGACATTCAAAAAACCATAAAAGAATGCGTTGATTCAACAAAAATGATTGCAAACTACTATAATTCAAAATATGGAGAAAACAACTGGGAATATATCTCAATAGGAAGGTCTTGTGCACCTTTTGCTTCTATATTGAATAAATTGGGCATAAAAACATACATAATTCCAATATCAGGAATAGGAAACGGTGTAAAATCAGTCAAAGATTTAACTTCTCAAAAAGGTTTTGAAGATTACAAAAACTTCATTTACAATTTAGGGCTAAATCCACAGACTATAAAAAATTCAGAAAAAACTTATATCTTTCAAGACTATGCATTCCAAGGGCGAACAATAAAAACTTTTGAAGAATTAATAAGAAGCAAAGAAATGGGGCTGAATTTTGAAAATATTAAATTTGAAAGCATAAATGATGCCTTGTTTTACGGATTGGGACTAAAACCAACTCGAGAAAATTTAATTTCTATGAAAAATACTCTAGGAAATCTTACGGTACAAAATATGCCACTGTCGATTAAAAACTTTACAGATGTTCCAAAATTACACTGGAGTGATTTGGGAAAAATAACAACGCTGACACCAGTTAATGGTACATCTAAAGAAATTTTTGATTTTGGAGTGACTGATATTTTAAATAACGAACTTTAAGCCAATTCTATTTTCTTTTTTTCAAGCATTAATTTATCATAAACCCAATCTGGAACAAAGTTTTTTCCCATTAATATTGTTCCATGGTTTAGTGAAGGTGCGTGAAAATCCGAGCCGCCTGTAACGATTAAACCGTATTTTTCAGCAAGTGTAGAAAAATGTTCAACAGCTGCAGGAGAATGTTTTCGGTGGTACGCTTCAATTCCTCTTAGGCCACAATTTGTCAATTCGCAAGTTAAACTATCCGCTATATCCACATCAATCGGATGAGCAAAAACAGGTATGCCTCTTGCTTCTGATATGATTTCTACTGCATCATGCGGAGAAACAGTTTTTCTTTCGACATAAACTTCTGAATTATTATTTATAAATTTAGCATAAGCTTCCATAACGTTTGCACTTCCGCCGCAAGATGTGATTGCTCTAGCGATATGAGGACGACCAATTGAGCCATCTTTTGCAACCAATTTTTGAACATCTTCAAATTTTATTTTTAAGCCGGCTTTTTTATTCAAAAGATCAATAATCTGATGAGTTTGTTCAATTCTGGCTTTTTGTTGAATGTTTAGCAAATTAACAAAGTCAGAATTAGTTTTGTCCATAAAATAACCTAAAATATGAACTTCAAACCCTTTGTATAAAGTGTTTATCTCAACACCAGGGATTATTTGCAGATTGATATTGTTATCTTTTACATAATCAGAAGCAATTTTCCAAGACAAGATATTATCATGGTCTGTCAATGCAATACAATCAAGACCACATTCACGAGCCGTATTTACAATTTCTACAGGTGATAACATCCCATCAGAATAAGTTGTGTGAATATGTAAATCAATTTTCATTTTCACACCCCTCGTTTTCTTCATCGCTGTATTCAAAAATGATTCTATTTATGTTGACAGGTCTATTGCCGCAAAATTCAACTTCGCATGCATTTAGAACATAAGGATAAGATGTTTCTACTTCAAATCGTTCATTAATTGAGGTAAGAAGTCTTTTATAAGAACCCAAATATTCCATACCAATCACACTGTTTTTGCTTCCGCAAAAACCCGCATCAGTAATATAAGCCATTTTATTGTCGATTATTGTTTCATCAGAAGTCTGCACATGGGTATGCGTACCCATAACACAACTTACTCCCAATTCTATTGCACGATAAGCAAAACACTGCTTTTCTGCTGTCGCTTCTGCATGAAAATCAACAAACACAATCAAATCTTCTAAATTGTAGTTATTTTTTAGCTCATTCATTACATTTTCTATTGCGACAAATGGGCAGTTTATCGGAGGCATAAAAGTTTTTCCAAGAAGATTAATAACGACAATTCTATCGTTAAACACCTTGTAGCCAACACCTAGAGCAGTGTTGTGATAATTAAAAGGACGAATAAGAGCATTTGATTCTTCTATATATGTTGCGATATCTTTTTTATCCCAAATATGATTGCCTGAAGTTAGACAATTTATGCCATAGCTCAATAATTCATCATGGTTCTTTTTTGTCAAACCAAAACCGTGGCTGGCATTTTCTGCATTCGCTATAATAAAATCATAATTAGCCTTGTTGTTATCGTCAAATAGATACTTTTTTACAACAGACCTACCGGCTTTTCCGACAATATCGCCTATAAATAAGATTTTGTAGTTATTACACATTTAAATTGCCTTTTATTTGGCAATTTCGGTAACTCTAGCTTCTCTAACTACTGTTACTCGAATTTGTCCAGGGTACTCCAGTTCATCTTCGATGCGTTTTGCGATATCACGAGCTAGTTTTGCACTTGCAACATCATCAAACACATTAGGTTGAACAACAACCCTAACCTCTCGACCAGCCGAAACAGCAAAAGACTGCTTAATACCTTCATAGCTGTTAGCAATTTCTTCCAGCTTTTTAAGGCGTTTAATATAGATTTCAAGCGTGTCACGACGAGCCCCGGGGCGGCCTGCAGAAATCGTATCTGCAATTTTTACCAATGCATCAGTTAATGTGTTGCAAGGAACATCATCGTGGTGTGCTTCTATAGCATGAACGATTATCTCTTTTTCACCAAATCGACGTGCTAAATCAGCACCAAGTTGTACGTGAGTACCTTCTTGTTCTTGGTCAACAGCTTTTCCGATATCATGTAGAAGTCCTGCTCTTTTTGCACTCTTTACATCAGAACCCAATTCTGACGCCAGCATTCCTGCAATTTGCCCAACTTCAATAGAGTGTTTAAGCACATTTTGACCATAGCTTGTTCTATAATATAAGCGTCCAAGTGTTTTTGAAAGCTCTTTGTTAAGGTTCATAATTCCAAGATCGACAGCTGCACGCTCTCCTTCTTGTTTAATTTTGTTTTCAATTTCTTTTACTGATTTTTCATATACTTCTTCAATTCTGACAGGGTGAATTCTGCCATCTTGAATTAATTTTTCTATTGTTAATTTTGCAATTTCTCGTCTTACTGGGTCAAACGAAGATAAAACAACGGCTTCAGGCGTATCATCAATAATCAAATCCACACCGGTTAAAGTTTCCAGGGTTCTAATGTTTCGACCTTCACGTCCGATTATTCTACCTTTCATTTCGTCAGATGGCAAAGACACAACAGAAACAGAGGTTTCAATCACTTGTTCTATTGCACATCTTTGCATAGTTTGCGACAAAATTTCACGAGATTTTTCTTCTGCAACTTCTTTTATCTTCAATTCATTTTCACGAATTAGCTGCACTTGTTCAGCTGCCAATTCATCTTTTAATTGGTTCAAAAGAGTTGTTTTTGCTTCTTCTCTAGACATCTGAGCAACTCTTTCGAGCTCAGTTATTTGGCGTGCTATAGTATCAGCCAAATAATCTTCTTTTTGTTCGATTTCATCTTCTCTTTTTGAAATTGCGACTTCTTTATCAATTATTGATTGAACTTTTGTTTCAATTTCGTCTTCTTTTTTTGACAACTCGTGTCTTATTTTTGAAAATTCTTGTTTTTGCACTCTAACATCTTCATCAAACTCCATTCTTTCTTTGTGAAGCTGTTCTTTTGCAGATATAAGTGCCTCTTTTTTCAAAAAAGACTCTTTTTCTTTAAAATCTTCTATGTATTTTTGTTCATTTTTTTCTAAAATTTCAACTTTTGCTTTTTGTCTGACAAACATAATTGTCACAATACCAAACGCAACAAGTAGTAGAGCAAAAATAATGTATAATACGGTATTAATCGTCCTAGTCCTCTTTTTAACTGTCTGCCATAATGGACCGATAACATTTATTATTCAATTTTTTATATGAAAAATGATATAAGCCATTTTAATAATTTAATTGTACCATAAGAATTTATTTTTTTAATAATAATTAATAATTATTAATACAAAAAGTGCATTTTAAATTTTAAAAAAGTTTGATAAAATGTTGACAAAACAAATACAATCATTAAAATATTTTTAAAAAAGGTAAATTATGTTTTCAAATTTAGTAAACTTAATAAACAAATCAATAAACACAACGTCATCTCTTCCTTCTGTTAGCAAAACTCAAGTGCAGCAAGACAATAATCCTTTTAGAGAAAACGTCAATCCTTTTTTAAATAATACTTACGGTTCAGGCTATTCTTACGGCAAAAATCAGCCTGTCGCCGGAGGTTATTTTGCAGGCTATTACAACGGAAAGCCAAACATAGTAGGCAGAAAATTATTCATAGAAGTCTAATAAATCTAGATTCCGTTTTTATGCATTTCTCTTTCTTGTGCTACAATAGCAGGATTTCTGTTGTCGCCATTGTTTAGTAATTTTCTCATCAATATTGCAACTTTTGGCTGCAAAATACCCATTGCAAGAGCTGCAATCATCACGTTTCCAAATACAGAAAACAATTTAAAACCTTTAATTTTAGACAAATTGCCGATATTATCCGCCAACACATTAATATCAGAAAAACTCTTCAAAGCATCTTTTTCTTTGATAGGAGCAAGACAACTGATTGCTTTTTTGCCATTTTCTTGAACGGTTTTCAATACACCATTATTTTCCAACAATTCAACAAGAGGGTGGTTAGAATCTAATTTGTATATTTCTTCAACTACATTTTTAGGATTTATTTCTTTTATTTTGTCTTTTGCTTGCAAAACTTTGTCTTTTAAATTTTTATCGAAAAGTACTTTTGGATCAAGACCTATCGGCATTTTT